>CAZEQP010000800.1:0-2141 GCA_964514345.1 uncultured Candidatus Obscuribacterales bacterium | reverse complement strand
AGAAGGGGTTAAGAACGAATCTAGACTTCAAAATGAGATTTACTAATGACTGAATCTACAAGTAACACCGGCGCCTCAACCGCCCGCTGGGCGATGGGCATAGCTATAGTCAGCGCATTTCTGGCATTTGGATCTTTCATGTCCAGACCCGAACCCAAATCAGCCATGAGATCGCAACTC
Organism: uncultured Candidatus Obscuribacterales bacterium; assembly: GCA_964514345.1. GTDB lineage: Bacteria > Cyanobacteriota > Vampirovibrionia > Obscuribacterales > Obscuribacteraceae > Aved-18. Next base: position 1,961 of record CAZEQP010000800.1, on the reverse strand, counting down.
TCCGAAGCCAGCAAAATGAAAATCCATGGTGAAGGCACACTCAATATCGGATATATAGGTACTAGCGGCTTTGTCATGGAAAACAACCAGCGCGGAGAAAAGGAAACTCCGGTAGCTGGACTCTGTGTCGATCTTATGAATGAAATCGCCAATCGAGCTACTCCAAACATAAAAATAAAATGGGTAAACACTACAAAAGATACACTGGCTCAGGATCTGTTAAACGGAACAATCGATCTGGTGGCAGATCCTGTTTTTATCGATGTTAACAGAAGCAGCAGCTGTGGATTTACTATGCCTCTTTGTTATTTCGGAGTGGCTCATGCTGTTGTGCGAGCTAACGACAATCGCATCAAAAACTTTTCAGATTTAAATAACAGTGATTTGAAAATTTCTGTGGTGCAAGGCACCCCCTCCTCCAACTTCGCCCAGACCCATCTGGACAAACCAAAATTTTTTGAAACACATGCAACCGGAGCAGGAACCAACGCCAAAATGCAAGTGGACGACGTAGTGCAGGGCAGATCAGATGTTGCTTTGCTTGAAGGAAATGTGGCAATTGAAGAAGTTTTGGAGATGGACGGAAAAGTCAAAGCACTGTGGATCGAATCACCACCAAGTATGGTGCCGGCAGGATTTGCCACCAGACTTGATGATCTTTATTTGCGCGATTTTTTAAATACATGTCTTCTGGATCTGGAAGCGGAAGGACTTATTTCCGGACTGGAACTCAATTGGCAAACTATGGCTTATTACAAGAATCTGGATTTAAATCCAGGCTCAGGCATAACTTCACTGATAGGTCCACCGGTCCAATCCTCCGGCGCAGCGCCTAAAAACGCTGCTAAATCAACCAAACAGTCAACTTCTGCAGAGCAGCCTCCGCCGTCTTCACCCAAACCTTATGAACTGGGCGACAAAAAATAAGACGAGGTTCAAGACGAACAAAGAGTACTACGCAACCATCTTTTTGATAGGAGGCAAAGAATATTTTGTCATCTGGTTTGACAATAGCTATCAAGGTTTGGTTCTGGATGACAATGAAATGATCATCTCGTTTAGCACACTCGAGAAACTTGAGCGATACCTGGAGTCGATCAACGAAAAACTGGAAAGCCAGGAGCTCGGCACGGGTTTAGACTTTGATCAAATACATGAGTGGGTCAAGAGTCCCAAAGCAAAATCAGTTGATTGCGACTTACTTTTAAATGCCTGGAATATGTTTGGAGATATTCGATCATCAATCGAAGGGCGCAATATGGACCGGAAAGACAATAAACATTTAGAAGTCTATGACAAACTTTTTATGGGCAGCGATGCCGGATGGTTTGTCACTGGGGAAAAAACATACAAACCAGAATTTAGCGTAAAGGATATTCGCGAATTAAGAGCGGTTTTGAAGGAAGGAATGAAGTTGCTTAAAAGTCGTTTCGATCCTGAGTTGGCACGATGAAATTGCGTAAAAGCTTTACCATTCTAATTTCGCTGTTAACTTGTATGTTTTCAATGCTTTCAAACCAGGCAAGTGCTGATACTCTCAATAACCAAATCGAATCACAAAATTGCGCTGTGATGTTCCCCGGAACGTTGAAAGAATCTGTATCACCAGACAAATCTTTTCGAATTGAAAATATCGATGAATCAAAGGAGAAGCATCGACTTGTCTTTTTTTGCAAGGATCAACCAAAAGGAAAAACCTTGCTCTCCTACGGAAGATCGGTTGAGGTGCTCTGGTCGCCGAATAGCGAAATGTTTGTGATTAATGACTGGGCAGCAAGCAATCTAGCCTTTTCATATTTGTATAAAACAAATGACCTTTTGCACCCTATCGATATCAATGAAGCACTTATCAATTCAACAATTGACAAAAAAGAAAAAGAAAAACTCACTGAGTCCGGACATGTTTACATAACTGCCAACAAGTGGCTCAGCCCCTGCCTACTGAAAGTTAAAACTTGCTT
>CAZEQP010000799.1:0-2146 GCA_964514345.1 uncultured Candidatus Obscuribacterales bacterium | reverse complement strand
TCATTTGCTCTGTATGTTTTTAGCCAGCCTCACTTGCAATGCCAAAGTAGCTTGCAGCAGACCTTCTCCCCGCTATCTCACCCATTATTATTTGTGCATCGCGCTGGGAGGGATGCTGGGAAGCATATTCAATTCTCTTATCGCCCCTCTGATATTCACCGACTTCGCCGAATATCCACTGGTTCTGGCTATAACCGCCGCTGCTTTATTCTGCGGGTTCAGTATCGGAAAAATAAGGGTGCCGCAACGCGCGATACCATATGTAGTGACAGCCGCCGGGCTGGGAATTTTGTGGCAATGCCATCTTCACCGGGATCCAAGAGATGTTCTGTCCAAACGCAACTTTTACGGACAGGTGAGAGTCGGCGTGGACTTAAGAAGCGTCGAAAGCAATTTATACAATGGAATCACTTTGCACGGCTCTCAAAGCCTCGATCCTGAGCGTCGAAAAATTCCTCTGTCTTATTACAGTATGGCTGGACCGGTTAAATCCTTAATGCAAAGTTTGAATGAATGGAAGACACACAAGAAAAATTTCGGTGTAATCGGAATAGGAACCGGCAGCTTGCTTGCTTACGCAGGAAAAGGACAGTCGGCCTGGTTGTTTGACATCAATCCGGAAGTTGTAAAAATAGCCAGCAATCCCTTTTATTTTACTTATATCTATTCAGCCAGAAAAAAAGATGTTGACGTAAAAATACTTCTGGGTGACGGCAGACTGGAGATTCAGAAAGCCCCGGATAAATTCTTCAGTCTTTTGATACTGGATGCTTACAGCTCTGACGCTATACCCACCCACTTAATCACGCAAGAAGCAATCAAGCTTTATTCTTCCAAAATGGTGGATGGCGGAGTAATCGCTTTTCACATCTCAAACACTTATTACGACATCAAACCCGTTCTTTCAAAAGTGGCTGATTCACTTAATCTGGAAGTAGTAGCCACCAATGATTTTGAAGACAAAGAAATGCCGGGAGTAGACCAATCAGAATGGGTGGTTATCACTTCCAATAAAAGTCTGGCTCAAAATTTGAAAGACAAATACAAATGGAAAACTGTTCCTGTCATTAGAAACATTCGCCTCTGGACCGATGATTACTGCGACCCACTTGGAATTCTAATTATGCCCTTTTCTTAAAGAATCCCCAGATCCATCAATGCTTCTTCCGAAGCCATTTTCTTGGGATCCCAGCGTGGTGTCCAGACCAGCTCTATTTTTATTTCTTTTGCCCATGGCAGTTTTTTAATTGCCTGGTGCGCCTGACCTTGAATGACACCGCCCAGGGGGCAGGCAGGACTGGTGAGAGTCATTTTCACATTGACGTCGTTGTCTTTCACTTCCACGCCGTAAACAAGACCGAGGTCGATTATATTCACTCCCAGCTCGGGATCCACCACAGTTCTCAAACTTTCTTTCACTACATCTTCTTGCAAGCTGGACATGTTCTACTCCTACTTATTGATTTTCAAGCCTTCATCAAGAGTGTTCCAGGGCAATAAAGCACACTTGATCCTGACCGGATATTTTTTCACACCTTGCAATGCTTCAAGTTCTTCCAGATCCTCTCTCAATTCAATATCTTCGCCTTTGTTCAACATCATATTCTTAAATTCTGAAATAACGGCTTTGGCTTCTTCAAGCGATTTTCCCAAAACGAGCTCGCTCATCATCGAGCCGGAGGCTGTATTTATCGAACAGCCTCTTGATTCAAGTTTGATATCGGTCACCACGTCATTTTCAATCTTCAAGAACAATCTCAGCTCATCGCCGCACAGAGGGTTGACTCCTTCGGTGGACACTGTAGCATCGGATATGGTGCCACGATTGCGCGGATTGTGGTAATGATCAAGTATAGTCTCGCGGTAAAGATCATCTACAAGCGACATAATTAAGCATCCTTTCCGCTTTTATCAAAGCATCGACAAAGAAATCGATTTCTTCTTTAGTGTTATAGATATAGAAACTGGCACGCGCAGTTCCCATCACTCCCAGTGTTTTCATCAGAGGCTGGCAGCAATGGTGACCGGCTCTGATGGCTATTCCTGAATCATTGAGAATCTGGCCGAGGTCATGCGGATGTATACCTTCATAATTGAAAGATATTACACCGCCTTTCAACTCGGCTCTCTGGGGTCCGTAGATTTT
>CAZEQP010000798.1:0-2151 GCA_964514345.1 uncultured Candidatus Obscuribacterales bacterium | reverse complement strand
TCTGATTCTAAAGACGCAAATGCTACTTTTGTGATTGAACGAGTTGGCAAAAAATACACATGCAGACTTACAAAACCGAAGATCGACAAAAGCATTTCGACACCGGCATCTGTGTCTGTATCTGTACCTGCATCTGCATCGAATAAACTTCGTCCTAAAAAAGACTTGCCCGCAATTCTTTCAAGCGCAAGACAAAGTAAGCACAGTGCTCAAATTGAAAAAGAAGTAGTGGAAGCTCTTTCGATAGTGCCGCCGTCTTTGCTTAATGAGCTCAAAGACTGGGGATTGAAAATAAAAATAGTGCCCAGTCTAATCGAAGACGATAGCAGTCTTGCCAATCAAATTCCGCGGGGATACACTCATGGCGGGGGATTTGATAATTGCGGCGGGCTCTTTAGAGGCGAAATAAAGACTATTTATATCGCCGAAAATGTAGCCAGCGGCAATCAACCGTACAAAAGAAACGAACTGGTCCACCATACTGTCTGGCATGAATTAGGTCATGCTCTGGATCTGTCAGGAGGCATTTCCACCTCACAAGCCTTTGAAGAAGACTATTTGAAAGACAAAGCTAATCTGACCAATGAACAGTGCCGCAGTAATGCCTATTTGGTTCAGGAAGACCAGGCCGGTCAAAGCGAATGTTTTGCCGAGTTATTCGTTGTGCTTGCCACTAATCCCAACACTGAGCGGGGAAAAGAACTGGCAAGTATGTTTCCCCGCTCATTTAAATATGTAAGGGCACTGGTTGCGCGCCCTGAGGCAAAATGATTTTCAATCACCCTAAGGTTCAGCCTAAAGTGTGATTACAAAAAAGATTAAATCGCCGAATAATTAATAATAGAATTTAGCCTTGCCCGGGGATATAATTCTGGGCTGTTGGTTCCCGGGATATCAAGGCAAATGACTTACCGTTTTCAAAAGTTTTTTTCCATCACATTGGTAATCGCGGGAGTATTACAGTCGCCTGTTTATGCTCAAATTTCGGAGGAGATGTATAAGGAAGCTGCAAGTGCTTCCTTGCGTCATTCAAGTGAGTTCAAAAACTCGGCACAAGACTTTTCAATGCAGGTCCCAACCAACTGGGAGTTACAGGAAGTAGCCTATCCTACCCTTTACAAAGGCAGAATTCTCAACGGTGCTGCAAACGTATCTATAATAACTGAAGCTGTTAGCAGCTCAATGACATTGGCTCAATACGGACAGGCTGTGATTGATGCCATTCGGCGACAAAACCAAATACAGATTCTTTACTATGACGATGATGAAATAACAGTAAATGGAGTTCCTGCGCTGCGGAGGAAACAGTTCGGTAAATCCGGCGAAGTTTCGTTCTTTCAATTGGTTGTTTTTTTCGTGGTGAAAGGAAAAGCCTACACTTTCACGTCTACTACATCCACTCCAGAAAAGGATTTTTTTCTTCCTGTCTTTGAAAAAATGTATTTGTCTATATGGCTGAAAGGAATTTCGAACAATGTTGCATCAAACAAACCCGCTCCGGTCGTGGATAACAAGCCATCACCACAAAATACTGCACAATCCGAACCGGTCACGACAGCCACAACTGTCTCAGTTGCCGCCCCCATAAGAGATAAGTGGGCGCTTGTTGTAGGTATCAGTGAGTTTCAAGACAAACGTATACCCACTCTAAAGTATGCAGCTAAAGATGCCCGTGATTTCAGAGACTTTCTGGTAAAAGAGGCAAATTTCGCTCCAGATCATGTCCGACTTTTGCTGAATGAAAAAGCCACTGAGCGTCAAGTTTCAACAGAGCTGGGCAACAAATTTTTAGCTAGAGTTGCTAAAGAAGGGGATTTAATTGTTCTTTATTTTTCTACACACGGAAGTGCTTCAAAGCAGGATTTGAAAGGAAAAAATTACCTGGTAGCCTATGATAGCGACAGAGACGACCTTTATACGACTGGAATTGAGATGCAAAAGATCGTAGACACTCTCAATGATCGTGTAGAGAGCACACGTACCTTGCTTGTACTGGATGCTTGCCACAGCGGTGCCACCACTACCGGTGAGAAAGCAATGGAAGACCCCAGCAATTTCGATGCTCAAGAGCTTGCTCAGGGCTCGGGAAAACTTGTCATTTGCTCAAGTTCTCCGGATCAAAAATCATGGGAATCAGCACGTTATCAAAAT
>CAZEQP010000797.1:0-2151 GCA_964514345.1 uncultured Candidatus Obscuribacterales bacterium | reverse complement strand
TAAAAACATTCTCGTATGCGCTGGTCGGCTGGTCGGATGGGTCAAAAATGCCCAGTGGCTTCATGGTTGGTTTCAGGAAGCGGACCATTGCGTCGCAACTGAAGCCAAAAGTAATCAAAAGGGGTGCTCCCGCCAGTACTTTCAAGAATTCCCGTCGAGACTTGTCCATGGAAGCTTTTCCTTCGGGCTCGGGATACTTCCATCATAGCTTATGAGTTTCCCTTTGGTTTTGAGTTCTCCTTGAGTTTCAGTATGTCAAAAGACTCGCTAAAAATGAATATGGGTTCTCCCACATATTTTGCCCCACTTTTTTATGTGGGAGAACCCATATTTGCCGTAATTTAGTGTCCGATTATGGGGTTACCCACATATTTTGTAATTTTCGGTTGCTTTTCTGAGCCCTCGAACCACATCTTCTAGAATTTTCAGTGGCTTTTCTGACTCTGCCCGTAGAGGCTTAAGACAGTTTAGTATAAACTAGCCTATCAAATCACCGGATAGGAATAGGTATCTCAAAACCATGATTTCTCGACGAAAATTTCTCAAAAGCTCGGCCGCTGTTTTACTCGGTTCACCCTTGTTGATTCCGGAGTCGGCGCGAGCGACGGTCAAATCATTTTCATCCGAGCCTTTCAAGCTGGGCATCGCATCAGGCTCACCACTGCCCAGTAGTGTTGTTCTCTGGACACGACTGGCACCAAAACCTCTTGAAGGCGGAGGTCTGGACCCGGAGCCCATCAAAGTAAATTGGGAAGTGGCTTGTGATGAGTCTTTCAAAAAGATAGTAAAAAAGGGCGAAGCGACAGCCTCTCCGCAATACGCCCACAGTGTCCATGTGGAAGTCGAGGGGCTTGAGCCGGCGCATACATACTGGTACAGGTTTCATTCAGGCGATGCGGTCAGTCCGGTCGGTCGAACACGCACGGCGCCTGGACGCGACTCGCTTGACCCTTTGCGTTTTTCTTTTGCTTCCTGCCAGATGTACGAGCAGGGGTATTTCACGGCGCAACGTCACATGGCGCAAGAGGATCTCGACCTGGTCGTTTTTCTGGGCGATTACATCTATGAGCATTCGTGGGGCAAAAACGACGTGCGCAAGCACGAAGGCGATGAAGTCTATACTCTTGAGCAATACAGAAATAGATACGCTTGCTACAAGAGCGATCCCGATTTGCAATTGTGCCATACAAGATTCCCATGGATTGTCACCTGGGACGATCATGAAGTGGATAACGATTATGCAAATGATTTGGCCGAAGATCTCGAACCTGATTTTCTGAAGCGCAGAGCCGCAGCTTATCAGGCTTTTTATGAGCATATGCCTTTGCGCAATTTCTGCGCTCCGCACAATAACGGCATGAGACTCTATCAGGCATTCGATTTCGGACAGCTGGCGCGCTTTCATGTATTGGACGACCGTCAATACAGAGACCACGAAGTCTGCCCTAAGCCTGGTCGAGCCGGATCCAATTACATTTTGGATTGTCCCGAGCGCCAGGATCCAAAACGTACTTTACTTGGATGGGAACAGGAAAAATGGCTTGATAAGAGCCTCAAAGACTCGCCGGCTCGCTGGGATATCATTGCCCAGCAGACTTTGATGTCTCAATCCAAGCGCACAGGAGACAAATTCTGGACCGACGGCTGGGATGGGTACCCGGCGGCACGCAAAAGATTGCTTGAATCCGTCATTAATCGACCATCCCGCGATGCCATCGTAATTGGTGGCGATATTCACTCTTATGCCGTCAGTGACTTGAAACTAGATTTCGATGATCCTAAAGCCAAAACTGTGGCGACTGAATTCTGCGGAACCTCGATCGCTTCTGAAGGTCCGCCTGTAAGCGACATCAACGCGTTTTTGAAAAACAATCCGCACATCAAATACTCAAACGCCGAATTGCGCGGTTATGTCACAGTGGTATTGGACAAAAACAAAGCGGACGTCACCCTGCGCTCTATCGCAAGCGAAAAAATTGCAAACAGTCCTATTAAAGACCTGAAAAAATATGTCGTGGAGAAAGGCAAGCCGGGCGCGCAAGAAGTTTAACGCCAAAGTCCCCTTCAAGGTGAATGACTCCTGAAATCCAAAATCTCATCCAGATTGACTCGCCAAATTCATGAGAAGATGTACCTAAAGTCGAAGTATGT
>CAZEQP010000796.1:0-2152 GCA_964514345.1 uncultured Candidatus Obscuribacterales bacterium | reverse complement strand
AGGTTTACTACAAAATTAGCGTGCAATTCTGACACTGCCGCTTTGCCTTCCTGCATATTTTTTGCCCCTGATTTATCCAAGAGGAGTCCTGCCGATCTATCCGGGTCCGGATTTTTAAATGTGCTTCCGGCGTTGGGGAATCCTATTGGCTGAGTTCTCAGTCTGTATTCTTCATTGTGTTTGGTTTTAGCGATGATGTCTCCGGCTGTGCCTTCAGGCAGATTGAAAACCGCCGAAACAACCACATGTTTCAAGGGATCGAGGCTGCATTTGCGATAAACAAAACCCATTTCTTCATTGGACAGAGTAATCAGTTTTTTTGCTTCTGAATCAAAATAGTTTACTGTATCCACAATGTTGGCCATGCAGCTTCCATGTGCACCGGCGTTCATTATGACGCCTCCGCCCACGGTGCCGGGAATGCCGACGGCAAATTCAAGACCGGACAAACCTTGTTGGGCGGCAAATTTTGCCAGATGAGGTAAGCGAGCTCCGGCTGCCGCTTCCAGCTTGCCATGTCCCAGTTGTTTTATATCAATCATTTCGGTGGTCCGAATGACAGTGCCGTCGAATCCATCTGATGATACAAGCAAATTGGAGCCACCGCCGATTACATACCAGGGCTCGCCATTTAGTTTAGAAACTTTTTCGACCAACTCTTCGATTGATTTGGGATGAAAGACACGACGGGCTTCACCGCCTATTTTCAAAGTCGTATAGCGAGCTAGTGAAGCATTAGACAGTTCGTCCATTCTTATTTTCATCCTGGGCCAATTTTTTCAATAGTTCAGGCCCAATATTAGTTATGTCGCCGGCGCCAACAGTAAGCAAAAGATCACCCGATTTCAATTCTTGCAAAACGGCAGGGGTGATATCTTTGACAGGACCGCCGATATATTTGACTTTATCGTGTTCCACTTCCTGGGCAAATTTTTCTGAATTGATGCCTTCAATAGTTTTGCCGCGAGCCACATATACGTCTGCCAGCAAAACATAGTCAGCAAATTTGAAAGACTGGCAAAAGTCCTGCCAGTGGTCTTTGAGACGTCCCGGTTGATGCGGTTGAAAGAGGATGACGACTCTCTTCAGACCTTGCTTATCACCTTTGACTTTGAGAAAGTCTTGAGCAGCTTTCAGAGTTGCCACCACTTCAGTGGGATGATGGGCGTAGTCATCCACAACCATTACTTCACCTGCTGTTCCCAAAATTTGAAAACGTCTGTTTACACCCTTAAAAGTAGAAATAGAATCTTTGAGCACGCTAAAATCGAGCCCACATTCAAGTCCCACTACTATGGCTGAAAGCGCGTTTTGTTTATTATGTTCGCCCGGAACGCTCATTGTAAGCGTTCCCAGTAACTTATTTGCTTTGTATACATTCATTGAAAATGAATCGGGACTGTCGTAGGCATAGTCGCATTCATAATCTTTTGATTTCATGCCGTAAGTGATGACTTTGCTTTTCTGTCCGGCTGAAATACTTTCTTTCAATTCACGACAGCCTTTGTCATCCAGACAAAGAATTATTTTGCCTGTTGTTTGCTCGGCAAAAGTGAGCATCGATTTTTTAATTTGCTCAAGTCCACCGGGATAATTTTCCAGGTGATCTCCTTCGATATTAGTGATGATCGAAATAAAGCAATTAACTTTGATTTGAGTGCCGTCGCTTTCGTCTATTTCGGCGACAAAATACTGTCCTTCTCCATGAAGTGAGTTGGCTTTTATTTTTTCAAAAATACCGCCTACCACCACAGACGGTTCAAGCCCACCGTCGATTAAAACTTGAGCAACCATGCCTGTAGTAGTTGTTTTGCCGTGAGTGCCTGAAACACCGATCAATTTTTGCTTTCGGGTGAGCTCTCCCAGAAGATCCGAGCGGTGCCAGATGGGAAGAGCTAAACGCTTGGCTTCAGCCATTTCCGGATTTTCATCGGTTATGGCGGTAGACACCACCACCAGTCCTGCATCAGTCACATTGGAGGCGCTATGCCCTATATATATTTTTGCTCCGGCGGATTCCAGCTCTGCTGTAATATCCGAGCCTGATTTATCCGAGCCGCTTACCTTTATTCCTTGAGCCAGAACCAGCCTGGCAAGGGCAGACATGTCGATGCCGCCAATGCCGACAAGGTGCACATACTTACCGGATTTA
>CAZEQP010000795.1:0-2160 GCA_964514345.1 uncultured Candidatus Obscuribacterales bacterium | reverse complement strand
TTTTCCTCTACTGTGATTGGATCTCCATCGGGAGCGGCAAACAAAGCTGCTTTGCGCAATAATTCACTGATAAAAGCACCACTTGCGCCTTTGGTCTGGCGCACATATTTGTCCAAATTATCCAAATTTATCGACAAGCCTTCGCCATACAATTCAAACAATCTCAGGCGACATTCATTGTCAGGCAAGCCGATTTCATAAGCCTGGTCGATACGTCCTGGACGGGAAGCCAGCGCCGGCTCAAGGATATCCGGTCTGTTTGTGGTGAGCAAAAACAAAACATCGGCATCATCACCAAGCCCGTCCATCTGATTTAGTAGCTCAAACAAAAGAGGCGTGGAGCCGTTCATTTTAGTGCGATCTTCGGCGATTAGATCTATGTCTTCAATTATGATCATGGAGGGCTGCAGCCAGCGGGCTATTTCGCAAGACTTTTCAATCAAGCCAAGCCCCTGTCCGGTCAATAAAATGACAGTGCGGTCCTGCATTGCTTTAGCCAGATACATGGCGGTGAGTGTTTTTCCGGTGCCGGGCGGGCCGTGGAATAAAACACCGCGTTTCAATTTGCGACCGGCGGCAAGCAGAGCCTTGCTGTGCTGGCTCACTTCTATCGTCTGACGCTCGATCCGCTTCAGAAGCCCTTCGGGCAAAATAATCTTTTCGCGCGGTACATCAGGCAGAGACTGAAAGTTTATTTTGGTGCCTGTTTCTTTCCCATCTAACGACAAGATTTTGCCACGATAAACGTTATGACTGGTAAGTTTGGATCGGATGTCCTGCATGAATTCTTCCGCTTTTTCTTTGGTGGCAGCCATCACTTCAAGCGAAATTTTGGCGTCTCCAAATCCGAAGGTTGACTCATCAGCGCGCAAAACAATCGCCAGTCTCTCTTTGTCCGACTTGTGAAAATAAAGGGCTTTCTCGACGCACGAAACCACTTTGCCCTCATCCAGAGTAAAAGTGTTGTATCGGATGGGGGCAATTTTGGCGCCGCTAAATCCAAAAAAGCTGGCAAATGAGCGCGATGCCACCAGCTCCGAGAGGGTGGAACTCTTGAAGGAAAACATGCCCATGCCCCCCTGCCAGCCGATCATTTCAGGCGAGCTGTTCTTTTCGGCAAAATAAGCGTCCAGTGCAATCTGCACATTGACGTGGTTATATGACGCGAATTCCTGCGTCAAGATTGGCAGGTTGGTTGGATCCATGCCGAAATGATGTTTTATTCGGTCACGCAAATTTTTCTTAGACCAGAAAACCATTCAGACCCCTCATATTGGCTTTCCCGCATTAAATCCTGTCTTTTACTTACCATGATAATTAATAATAAAAACTCGGTGTAAAGACGGGTATAACAATTGCGAGCCGTTTCATCAAAGGAGAGGGGTATTGAACAGAAAGTTTTTCGCGCTGGTGGCGCTTTTACCCCGATTTTCTCTTTTGACCCTGCTACCCCGGTTAGCTTTGTTGTCCCTTTTAACCCTGTTACCCATTACGAGTGTTGCCCCTGCCTTTGCCGAACGAGACGGCGATGTCGAGATTAAACGCAACCCCGACGGTACGATAGAAACTTATGAAGCCGGTCAGGGCGGTGGCGATTCCGAATCTTCAGGTGGAGGGGGCGGTGGTTACAAACCGGTTAAGTCTTACTCTAAAAAAACATCCGACGGCATTCATTTTAGAAGGAATCCGGACGGCTCCATTGAAACCTGGGAAGATGATGAACCCATGCCCCGCTCACATTCAAACGGCGGTGGCGGCGGCGGGTCTAAATCTAAAAAGAAAGCAGCGGCAAAGAAAGCTTCTTCCAGTCAGGCTGCAGCCAAGCAGGCGTCGGCATCCGCCGGACCAAAAGCCGCTCCGAAAGCAGCCGTCCCCAAATCAGCCGCCGCCACCCAAAAATCGTTGAGCCCGAAGAAAGCTAAGTAGGTCAGATCTTTTGTAGCCGCTTAAATTGCCTCTGATTTAGTTTGAATCAGTTGGGACTTTCGTAGCTCAGTCCGGTCTTTCGAAAACCAATTTGCCTGTTTTATACACTTTGCGTATTTTGGCGTGCAGGTAATCTACTTTCGGTTGCACATCTTCCGAACTGAAAGGCACGTCTGGCTTACCTTCTTTCAAGTCATCCAACATTGAAAGATCAGTGAGTAACAAATCCGCCTT
>CAZEQP010000794.1:0-2169 GCA_964514345.1 uncultured Candidatus Obscuribacterales bacterium | reverse complement strand
TCTTGTTCCATCCACTCCCGGTTATGTGGGCGTGTATCACGCCGCCTGCCAGACCGCACTAATGGCGGTATCACTGGGAACTGGACACACACTTGACCCCAGCACGGCCATATCGTATGCAGTCATCGTGCATTTCGTCTTTTTTGTTACTGTCACCATCTGGGGCATAATCGCCATGGCTCGTTTCAGTTTTGAACTGGGCTCAGCTCAGGCTCTTGCCTGGGAAGCAAAACCAATTGAACAATTGTCCGAATCAAACGAAAAAAATCTTTCCGCCCGGGTCATCACCACATATCCTGCTGTCACAGAAGAAATCAAAAAAGGCATGTCGCCATTCTGGGTGGAACTCTGCCAGTGTTTCATTCCCAGGGAGGACATTTTGAGCGACCAGGCCGCTCAATCAGCTGTGATGACCGATGTAAGCGCTTTTACTTTGACCGAAATCGAATGCATCCCATTTCGCTTTCAAGTCCTGTTCAAAATAGGCTTGCTTGGATTTAAGTCATATGTGCTTTTGACCACAGGATCATTTTTGTGCAGCCTGCCTGAAGATAAAAGGCGCAGACTGGTCGAGTCCTGGGCATTCGGCAAAATACCTGTTACCCGCAAATTTATGAAACTTATACGCAGCCTAACTCTATTAGCCTATTACGAACATCCCGCCATCAGAGAGCGTTTCAATGAATACTGAACATAAACCGGTAAAAGTGGAAGCGCTTGTAATCGGCTCTGGAGCCGGTGGTGCCGTGACGGCAATTGAGCTTGCCCGAGCCGGACTTGACGTGGTGGTGCTGGAAGAAGGCGGTCAATTCGGTCTTGAACAGTACGGACAGTCTTCGCCTTATGCCATGCAATTGCTCTATCGCAACAAAGGAATGACTCCTGTTCTGGGTTCGGTGCCGATTGGATTTGTGGAGGGAAGATGTCTGGGAGGCAGCACCGAAATAAACAGCGGCTTCTGGCACCGCCTGCCGCCTGAGTTTGTTCTGCGCTGGACCAAACAATTCGACATCGCAGATTTCAGCGTGGACGACCTGACGCCGCATTTTGACTGGGCGGAAGAACTTTTGCATGTGTCGCAGCCGGAGCATATTCCCAAAAGCACCGAAGTCTTTAAACGCGGTGTGGAGCTTATGGGCTGGTCGGCCAAAGTGGTTTCACGAGCGGCGCAAGGATGCGTCAACACAAATGCCTGTGCCCACGGCTGTCCCAAAGGCGCCAAACAAGGCATGACACGCAATTTGATACCACTGGCCAGAGAAGCCGGCGCCAAATTCATCACCCAGGCAAAAGTTAAATTATTGCTCAAATCAAAAGGGCATGTGACCGGAGTCCTGGCTGAAATAAGACGTCCAGACGGGCAACACACAGATCTGGTGCGTATAGAGGCGGATCATGTTTTCATTTGCGCCGGTGCCACTCAGACTCCTTCCTTATTGCGCAGAAGCGGAATCAAGTTTCATGTGGGCGAAACTTTTCAAATACATCCGATGCTGAAAGTGGCTGCCCTTTTCAATGAAGAGATAAACGCCCAGGACTCGGTCATGCCCATGGTGCAAGTGAAAGAATTCTGGCCTGACATTTCACTGGGCGGAAGTTTTTTCACCCTGGGACATCTGGCTTTAAACCTGAGCGAGAACTGGCTTGAGACAAGAGATCTGGTCAAACAATACAGAAAAATGGCCACTTATTATGTGGCTGTTCGTGGTACCGGATCCGGTAGCGTCCGTCCAGCCCGCTTCGGCAGCGACTATTCTCATTTGCGCTATGAACTTTCGGATGTGGACGTGCGGCATTTGAGTCAGGGACTGGCTCGTCTGTCAACACTGCTTTTGTATGCCGGAGCCAAATCGGTCTATCCTTCGGTTCAATCAATCGCCAAAATAGAATCCGAACTTGATGCTGTGCGCTGGCTGGATGAAACTCTTCCCAGACAGGGATTGAGTCTCACCACTGTGCATGCCTTTTCCAGCTGCCCCATGGGCGAGAAACAAGACCGCTGCGCAGTTGATTCTTACGGCAAAGTTTTCGGCTACGCCAATTTATACATAAATGACGCCAGCATGCTTCCGGACTCGCCCGGCATCAATCCACAAGGGACCATAATGGCTCTGGCTCGACGCAATATCACACACTTCATCAGGGAGAAAAAATAAGCAATGCCAGAAT
>CAZEQP010000793.1:0-2170 GCA_964514345.1 uncultured Candidatus Obscuribacterales bacterium | reverse complement strand
AGGAACATTTCTTCCTGGCGAGCCTGTGGATAACGAATCGATTGAAGATAAGCTTGGTTACGTACATGGCAAGCCGTCTAAACTGAAAAAAAGAATTCTTTCAAGTAATGGAATTATCACCAGGCATTATGCTTTGGACAATGAACAAAGATCTACGTACCAGAACAAAGACCTGGCGGCATCGGCTGCAAAAGATTGTTTGTCCATGGCTGAAATCGATGATAAAGCGATTGACTTATTGGCGGTGGCATCGACTCAAGGCGATTTGCCATTACCGGGGCTTGCCAGTCTGGTACAAGCTGAATTAGGAATTGGTCCCTTAGAAATAATCACTACTCATGGTGTTTGCTCTGCTTCTATGATGGCTTTGAAATCAGCCTGTAATCAAGTCCGTCTGGGTGAGAAGAAAAATGCACTTGTTATTGGTTCAGAACTTGCGTCGCGTCTGTTGAAAAAATCTCGTTATGAAGCGGTGGCAAATTTAAAAATAGATCTTGAGTCTGAGTTTTTGCGCTGGATGCTGTCTGATGGTGCCGGAGCTTTTCTAGTCCAGCCAAGACCTAGATGGAGAGGTTTGTCTCTCAAAATAGAATGGATCGAAATAGTGTCATTTGCATCACATTATGATTTGTGTATGTCGTGTGGAACAAACGACCAGAGTCTGTGGACTAAATCAGAAAATGGCGGCGAAAAGGTCTTAGCTCTTGTCGGTGGTGGCACAGAGAAGATGCAAGAGCAGACAGTCAAAACGCGAGATTGGTCCTGGCAGGATTATGTCACTTATGCAGATGCAGAAGCCAACGGAGCTTTGTTGATAAGACAAAACCTCAAGCTTCTGGAAGATGTCGTGAAAGTCGGTGTCGATGGTTTCTTGAAACTGATAAACGAAGGCAAAATAAGCGCATCTGAAATCGACCATTTTGTTTGTCACTATTCATCTCATCATTTTAAGGGACGCATTCTTGATTTGTTGAAACTGGCTGGTGCTCTTATCCCGGAAGAAAAATGGTTCACCAATTTGTACACAAAAGGCAATACCGGGTGTGCGTCTATTTTTATTGCTCTGGATGAACTATTTAAAAGCGGAAAACTGGAAGCCGGGCAGACTGTATTTTGTGTGGTGCCCGAATCAGGCAGATTCGCCAATGCGTATATGAAACTGAAAGTAGTGGAGGGAAGGGATGGCAACTCTAACTAAAGAAAGAGAACTGGGACCGCAGGCTCAAGACACGCTCAGACATTTGCTTTTAGTCTGGCTTGATTTTGAGCGCAGACTTTCATTGATACCAATGATAAAAAGACTGGAACAAAAGACTTTTACCCCTGACGATTATAGAAGATTGCTATTAAATATGCGCCCTCAAGTCATCGAAGGTTCACGCTGGATATCGCGGGCGGCGTCAAGTTTTACTGCCGAATATTCTGATATCAGATCCATGATACTTCGCCATGCTGTGGATGAGCATCGCGACTACACTATGCTTGAAAATGATTTTGTTTCTATTGGCGGCAAACTTGAAGAAATTCAGTCAGCCAAAAGAAATATCGGCACCGAGGCGCTTGCCGGTTATTTGATGAATGAAGCCACCAAGCCGAATCCGATAAATTTATTGGGAGCGATGTTCATCATAGAAGGACTGGGAAACAAAATGGCCACCAAATGGGCAGGTTTCATACAAGAGTGTCTTTCCGTCAAAGAAACCTCGACCAGCTTTCTTTCTTATCATGGCGAAAATGACGAAAATCATATGGACAAATTGTATGAATTACTCGACGGAAAATCTATTGCTCATGAAGCCGCTGATGACATTGTGAAAACCGCCAAAGTGGTGGCAAGACTTTATTTGCTCCAGTTAGAGGAGTTCGACAACACATAATGTATAACCGCGAAAATCCAAGTTTGTTTGATGTGCTTGAAAAAGACGATACACTGCCTATCGAGGACTCTGTACGTGAAGCCTGGGTGATTAATTTAAAGCATCCATTTCGTATGACAGTGATGCATATTTGCAGGTTAATTGCCACCACCACATTATGTACCACTTATTTTGTCAAGCGTTTGATACCAATTCAGTTTTGCGCTCATCGGACTTTGCAGGGAATGATTTGTTGGTTTATGAAATGGTTTGTTCTTCCTGAAGCCAATTATCTGATATTGCGGCACTACTGG
>CAZEQP010000792.1:0-2172 GCA_964514345.1 uncultured Candidatus Obscuribacterales bacterium | reverse complement strand
GATTCATACAAGAATGTTGGAATGTTGCCCTTGTCCCTCTCAGAAGGTGGCAAGGGCAATATGCTTAAGCTCATGCTTCTGGACCAGCGCAAACTGCCTTACAAGATAGAACATTTTGACGCCACCGCATTCGATGATGTTTGTTTTGCCATAAAAGAAATGATTGTGCGGGGAGCACCCAGCATCGGCGCGGTGGCAGCATTCGGTCTGGCTATGGAA
Source organism: uncultured Candidatus Obscuribacterales bacterium (assembly GCA_964514345.1). Lineage (GTDB taxonomy): Bacteria > Cyanobacteriota > Vampirovibrionia > Obscuribacterales > Obscuribacteraceae > Aved-18. The sequence continues at coordinate 1,953 of CAZEQP010000792.1, read as the reverse complement.
GCCGAGCGTTTATCGAGAGTTGAGAGCGATAGAAATATTTTTCTTGAAAAGTTGGATTTAGCCTGTCAGATTTTGCAAAAAACAAGACCGACAGCAGTAAATTTGATGTGGGCGACAAACAAATTAAGGCAAAAAGCACTTGATGACGGTATGAGTTGGGCCAGTCCGGCGGAAATAGCCTCCGAGCTCATGTTTCAAGCCAGTCAATTGTTGCATGAACATATTGAAGTAAACAAAAAATTGAGTGAATACGGAATGGAGTTGGTTCCGGATAACGCCGGGATTTTGACTCATTGCAATGCAGGCTCCATCGCCGCCTGCGGCTGGGGCACCGCTCTTGGTGTCATGCGCTCTGCTCAAATGTCGGGTAAAAAAATCGAAGCTTATGTGGGTGAAACCAGGCCACGCCAGCAAGGCGCCAGACTTACCATGTGGGAACTGGAGCAAGATGAGATTCCCGCTACGTTGATTTGTGACACTATGACCGGCCATTTTATGAAACAAGGAAAAATAGACCTGGTCATAGTCGGCGCCGATCGCATTGCTGCAAACGGTGATACTGCAAACAAGATAGGCACATATAATCTGGCTGTTTTAGCCAGCCATCACAATATTCCATTTTATGTGGCGGCACCCCTTTCCACTTTTGATCCTGAACTTGAAAATGGTGAACTGATTCCAATCGAATATCGTGATGGACAAGAAGTGACATATATAAGCGATTTAGAAAACAAAGTCGGCATCTCTACAGCAAATGCCAGGGTGCAAAACCCGGCTTTTGATGTCACTCCGGCTCATTTGATACATGCCTTTGTTACAGAGGCGGGAATCCTAAGACCTGATTTCAAACAAAGCATAGGGAAGCTAGGATTATGCAATCTAAAACAAGAACAAGAGCCAAAAATCAAATCTTTGTACTAGGAGCGGGAAGTCTGGGTCTTTTCACTCAATACCATTTTCAAAAAAATGGATTGCAATCTATCTTGCTTGGGCGCAAAAATACAAAAGAGCATTTTAAAAACAACAAACTGCATGTTTCCGGAATGCTCGAAGATGCCATAAACATAGACTGTGACACGCTTGAAGATTTGCCTGCGGAAAAAGTTACAGACGATTCTGTAATTTTCGTTTTGTGCAAAGCGGATCAAGTCGAGCCGATACTTATAAATTTAAATGAGCGGCTGGGAGCAAAATGTGCTTGTACTCTTGTTCTCTGTCAAAATGGCATAGGTGTTTTTGATCTGGCAAGCGCACTTACCGCCGCCACCGCTTTCAAGCTTGTCCGACTCCATTACTGGCTGGGAACTGAGAGAAAAGCAATAGGCGAAGTGAAAATAGCCGGTGTTTATAAATTTGATCTGAGCGCAGAGAAAGAAAACAAAGATGCCATGTCGGTGGTTGAATCCATACTTGGCGTGACCGGCATCACTATTGAAAAAGGATTTGACCCGCATCTTTCAGAATGGAAAAAGGCGCTCTGGAATATTGCCGTAAACGGACTGTGTTCGATAGCCGACAAACCGAATGGAGCTATTCTTGACTACCCTGAATTATTCGCTCTTTCCAAAACACTGGTTCAGGAAGCTTGCGAAGTGGCAAAGCTGGGCGGAATTGAGCTAACTCAGTCAGATATAGATCAGGTGTTCCGTTCACTTTCTCAAACAAGAGCCAACACAAATGCCACCCTGCAGGATTTGAGGGTGGGAAAAGCAAGCGAAATAGACTATTTCAATGGAGCGGTGGTGAAATATGCTCGAAGTCATGGTCAAAAGGCCCCCTTTAATGAGACAATTACAAACCTGGTTCTATATCTGGAAAGATCGCGTTCGCGTATCAAATAGGTATAAAACGCGTATACCGAATTGATGGAGCGACAGATAAATGGCTGTAACCCTGCAAGTGGAAAGAGTAGAAGCGACTCGCGAGAACACCGCCGAGTATGGTTTGTTCATT
>CAZEQP010000791.1:0-2172 GCA_964514345.1 uncultured Candidatus Obscuribacterales bacterium | reverse complement strand
CCATAAATAAAATATCGTGGTAGCGCGACACAAATGACCAGTCGCACAGTGACAGCCCAAGCATTATTGCGCAAATGCTCAATGCAAGAAGCGGAACTTTTTTTCGAGCCGTGCGGGCAAGATAATACAAGAAAAACAGAAATCCGACTGATGCAATTATCCATTTCAAAATTTCCAGATGAGGAATTAAGATGCCGCACAGACTTGCTGCTATAAACAAATAAAGAGTGAGAGCCGCTTCGGAACAAAAGACAGAGTTTTCATTTTTTTGAAAAAAGCTTTTGCCCAGTTTTCTTATCGCAGAGGGACAGAAAAGAAAGAAAAGCCCGGTACCCCAATACAAAAGTGCAGGAATTTCAAATTCACTGGAGTGACCCTGGCGCAGTAAAAGAAAAACAGTTAAAAGAACCAGTCCGGTAATGCCTGCATAAAGGCTGCTTTGCAGGTGATTTTGATCAAGCTTACTTTCACTCATGCTTCTTTGTTGGAGCCGAATATTCGTTTTAATTGATGGCGGACGCTGCGATTTTGCAAGCGTTTTACAACTTCATCATAACGGGCAAGCAAATCGAAATAACCCGACTCCAGTTTTTTAAATCCTTCATCCAGAGTTTGATATTGAGATTTCAGTTTGAAATGATTGGCTTCCATGCAGGAGAGCACAGCAAGCAGGTTTTCTTTATATAGTTCCGGATTCAATGTTGCCAGATCCGATACTTCAGTCAATTGGTCTTCGTTAGAAATTGAAGTTGCGTGCTTGCGGTAAAAATAGAGTGGCTTGTCGATTCTTCTCACCCGGCAACCTTTGTGCAGAGCTCTCACCCAGAAATCAGAATCGATAGAACGTCTGATTGTGGGATTGTATCCATTGATTGATTCAAACACTTCTTTTTTGTGTAGTATCGTACTTGGTACCGGTAATCCGGACATTATTTTTATCATGTCGCATTCTGCCTGCCAGACCATTTCGTAAGTGCCGAATATCTGCACTTCGGTGAAAATTGCATCCAATCCTTCGTTCAATAAAACAGGAACGGTGGCTTCAAGAAAATCAGGCGCGATCTTATCATCGCAATCGAGAGGCAAATAAAGACTGCCTCTGGCATGAGATACACAGGTGTTGCGTGTTGCTGCCAGCCCTTTGTTTTCTTCATGACGAAATATTTTCAAATTGGCAAGACTGCTCAATTCATCCTTCAACAGCTCTTGGGCCGGAATATTCGGTGAAGCGTCATCCACCACGATAAGCTCAAAATTAGTATAAGTTTGCTCTGCTACTGTGGCGATGGATTCTTTGATGTAATCCTCGCCTTTGTAAAAAGGCATGCAGATTGAGACTAAGGGTTGTTGCATCTAGATTGCGCTTCCCAAATAAAAACGAGCAGTACTTATTTTACAGTACTGCTCGCTATGGACCTCAGGCTATTTACTAGCGCAGATTTTTCAACAAACCGGCACCTAAACCGACAGCCGCTCCAGCTGCGGCAATTTTTGCCGATTTTTTATATTTGCCCCGTCCGCTTGTTCCGGCAAGGCCAAGACCGGCGCCGACAAGTGTTCCCTGAGCCACATCCTTGATAATAGGATGCTTTTTCATGGTATGACTGGATTGCAACAAGCCCACACCGGTGCCTGTTCCGGCTCCGATTGCAGCCCCGCGGACCACTCCTTTCTTGGTCACCAGTCCGGTCACTGCGCCTACGGCTGTCCCCACTCCGGCTCCTATTGCGGCGCTTTTCACTTTAGGGTGGCGCTGCCAGTAAGTGCCTGTGCTTGCAGTGCTTCTGGAGGTACCGGTGTAAAGCTTCTTAGACTCGGCAGAAGCCGGCAGAAGGCTCAACTGAAGCCCGCTCGCCAGGGCGACCACTGCTGCAACTATTTGATTCTTAGTAATTTTCACTTGAGATCTACCTTTCCTAGTTCTAGTCTGAATGTACTTAGCTCACAAATTGGTCTTTGCAAATCATCATAGTCCTAAAGAACTTTTAAAATCAAAAATGTTCCTGATAATGCCCAAAATTAATTAAACTCAACCTGAACGGCTATTTATTGATATATAAAATTGGTATCAAATTTGGAGCTTTAGATATGTCAACCACGACTTTGAAAGAAACGCCCCTGGCTAATGCCCACCGTAAAATTGGTGCCCGCATGGTCGATTTTGCCGGCTGG
>CAZEQP010000790.1:0-2180 GCA_964514345.1 uncultured Candidatus Obscuribacterales bacterium | reverse complement strand
GACGGCAAGTCTTATTTGATCATGGAATATGTGCGGGGTAAAAACCTGCATGACATGATGATGGCTCAGAAAACGCCTTTCAGCAATCAAGAAGTAATTGAATGGGCAATTCAAGTTTGCGATGTACTTCACTATTTGCATACTCACGATCCGCCGGTTATTTATCGTGATTTAAAACCCAGCAACATAATGATTGACGAACGCAGTTTAGTAAAACTGGTTGATTTCGGTATTGCAAGACCGTTTGAAGAAAATGAAGACAACACCCATGTAGTATCACAAGGCTATTCGCCACCTGAGCAATATTGGGGCGCGGCGGATCCTCGCTCCGACGTTTATGCGCTTGGTTGCACCATGTATTTTCTTTTGACCGGAAAAGATTCTCTGGCTCTGACTGTTTCCAATCCTAAGAAACTAAATCCCGACGTTATCGATTCACTGGATCGAATTGTGCAAAGAGCCACTCAACAGGATGTCTGGAGTCGCTATCAGTCAGCGCTTGAAATGAAAGAAGAACTGATTTTTCTGCGATCCAAAATACAACCGAAAAATGATCCTAACCCGGTAAAATCCAAAGTCTGGATGATCGCCGCTGCGGTCATAGGCGTTATCGTTGTTTCCTCATTTGTAGTTTCCAAACTGTCGAGTGATCATGAAATGGTGGAAAATGAAGCAGCCAAGTACAGACAGATGAAAACTGAGGCTGAGAAAGAAAAAATAATGTTCCGTATCGGAAGCAAGACCCTGCAAGAAAGCAGCTCAGCACTTCCAAGCGATAATGCATTTCATATCCAGCAAGTTAAGTCTTCTGCGCCAAGACGCAATTACATGCCTGTTACGCAAGAATCATTATTGACCGATACTTCAAACAATTTATTTGACCGCTGAACCCAGATAAATTGCAAAAGTGCCAAAAGCTATTCTGTAAAGAACAAAACAAATAGTGGAATGTTTTTGCAAAAACTTGATCAACCAGTAAATAGCCAGAAAGCTTACTATGGTGGAACTCAATAACCCGCCCGCCATCTCGCTCATGCCTATCTGAAGGCCTGCATGTTTGGCGGCAAGCAAGTCTTTTAATTCAAGCAAGCCGCTCAGTAATATAGCTGGAATTCCCAATAGAAAACTGAAGCGTGCGGCGTCTTCTCGTTTTAATCCCAGAAGAAGCGCTACTGTAAGGGTGGATCCACTGCGAGATGCTCCTGGTATCAAAGCCAGACTCTGTCCCAGTCCTACCAGTAAACCATGTTTAATTCCCAGATCTTTCAATTCTATTTTGGATAATTTTTTGCCTGCATATTCAGCCACAAGTAAAAACAATCCCATAACAATTGAAACGATACCCACTGTTTGCATGGAGCGCAGCGGACTTGCATCAGACTCAAGTATCGGTTTTAAAATCAAACCCAAAACGCATATGGGAATCGTTCCTGCGATAATTCCCATGCACAAAAGGAAATCAGGATTTTTGAAATCTTTTTTTGCTATGGCGCTGATAGTGCCCATAGCTATTTTGCGCAAGTCTTGAAAAAAATAAGCCAGCACCGCCAGAACCGAACCTAACTGAATTGATGCCGAAAAAGCTACACCAGGATCCGGCCAGCCTAAAGCTTCAGGCACCACACGCAAATGAGCGCTGCTTGATATGGGCAGAAACTCGGTCAAGCCTTGAACGATTCCTAATACAACCGACTGAAATAACGATAAGGAGGGCAACTATTTAGTTCTCTTTTTTACGATAGATTTTTTAGCCGACGAAGGAGCTTTCACGCTTTGAGCTTTCACAAGCGGCTTGGCCATATCGGCAAGAGTGGTTTTTGGTTTGGCAATACTAGAACCGGAATTGGTTCTTTTTTCTTTCACCTGGGCAGACCAGGTATTCAATCCACCTCTTTCTACAGTGCCTTTGTCTTTCTTATCGCCCACTCTTGGCTGTCCGCCAAGCTTAATCAGAAATTTGTCCAGACGATCTGAAGATTCTTTGCTCAGGGCAATAAACTGCAGAGCAACTAAAGACTTGTTCGACAACCAGTTTGACTCTACTCTGATGATTTGAGCTTTTATTTTCAAAACTCCGTCCTGGAGCTGAAACTCTGCTTTGACTTGCTGTCCTGTTTCCAGACCGCGATTTTGCATAAGTTTGGTCTCTAATTTAGAACCTGAACGACAGAGATCTACTG
>CAZEQP010000789.1:0-2185 GCA_964514345.1 uncultured Candidatus Obscuribacterales bacterium | reverse complement strand
CTTTGTATGCCGACAATCGCGTCTCCGAAGCAGCCAAAATGTATCAGGCTTCACTCGATTCTCTAAACAAAAATGTCGGTCCCCTCATAGCTAAATTTGCACTTGCTGGGCTTGCCGGGTGTTACTGGCAAGAAAAAATGTATAAAGAAGCGGCACTTGCTTATGAGGAATTAGCCAAATTAAGCCAGGCTATGTATGGTGAATTTGATGTGGATTACGGCTGGTCCATCTTTCAATTGTGTGAAGCATATGAAAAGTTAGGCGATCCCAGAAATAGAGGACTGGCTTTTAAAGCTATCTGGATTTTTCGCAAAGCAAATGTAGACAGGCTCATTGAAGAGTACAAAGAGTACATTTCTGATGATGAAAATGGACAAAAAATAAAAGATCGTCTTTTGAGATTTGTTTATGGTGAAAACTCAAAACAAGAATATGCTTTCACCGACCGGTACCTGCTTGTTCCTTCAAAATATTTTGAAGCCACTGGACGCAATGTCACCCCTCCTGTTTGCGCCTGGCGTTATAACTTGAAAAAGACCGAACCACCCGGTTGGGTCTGGAGCGATCCCAGAGTGGAGCAGACCGGAATTCTTGTATGTGTGCACGGATTGGGCTTGCATCACCGGTCTTATGAATCTTTTGCCAAACGTATTCAAAGCTTTGGTGTTACAACAGTGTCTTTTGATGTGAGGGGTTTCGGCAGTTATCTGGAAGCCCGCGGCCATGACCGGCTCAATATGGAAGAATGTGTAAGCGACCTGGAAAATCTGCTGGGGGTATTGCGCAAAGACAATCCCAATACGCCTTTGTTCTTGCTTGGCGAGTCGATGGGCGGCGCTATAGTTTTGCGTCTGGCCGCACGTAAAGGCAAGTTGTTTGACGGCGTCATCTGCTCGGTTCCTTCAGGCTCAAGATATCAATCTCATCGTCAAGCCTTATCTGTCGGGCTTCATTTTTTGAAGAATAAAAAACGTCCTTTCGATATCGGCACAAGAATTGTTAACCAGGCGACTTCTGAATGTCAGTTACGCGAACAATGGTCAAACGACCCTTCCAGCCGTTTGCGACTGTCACCGCAGGAATTGCTTGAGTTTCAACATTTTATGGATAAAAATGTTGAATTTGCCAGGAAAATAACAGACGTTCCGGTAATTATTTTTCAGGGAGACGATGACAAACTGGTCAAAAAAACCGGGACATACGACTTGTTTGAATCTGTTGCCAGTCCAAGAAAAACACTGGTTCTTCTTGGTCAGACCGAACATCTTATATTTGAAGCAGGGCAGTTCAAAGAAGACGTCACAATGGGCGTACTTGGCTGGATGAAGGCTCATTCGCAGAAAGAAAAACACGAAAATATTTCAAACAAAGACACTGAGCAATCCGGACCGCAAAATTAATATTCTTGCTCGAATCAACCAGCCAGTTAACTTTTCGCTTCCAAGAAAAAATTTAAGATAACCAGGTTGCAAAATTGGGTTTATTTATATTGTTGTCGACGAGGAGATTGGTGATGAAAAGCGAAGCCTTAAAATTTACCGGCAAATTTCTCACACTGGTAATTATTGCCACATCAGCCTCACTCCTTACTGGACCCGAGGCAATTGGCCGGGGCGGCGGCGGTCACGGCTTTCATGGCTGTGGGGATCATGGCGGTTGCGGGCATTATGGCGGTGATCATGGTTACGGACACGACGGAGAGTTCGGTCGCGGCTTGGGAGATCATTTCGGCCTTTCAGGTCGCGGCGCGCTGGGCGGCAGATTACCTATTAATCATGGTTATTTTAATCACGCTCCCTACCGTTACGGCTGGGGAGGCGGTCCCGGCTGGGGTGGTTATTATGGACTTGGCGGTTCTTATTTGCCGGCTGAATTTTATCCTGGATATTATGCCGACGGCATTGAACTGGGACAACAAGTTTCATCCAATTAGTTCGTAGTTTGCAGTTCTTGCTTTCTTGATATAGCAGCATCTTTGACACACCTGAACCCGAGGTGGACCATAGAACTATCGGCAGTGGCACTCATGCGGGCACTGGGCCGGTAACCGGCACAATAACTCTGATGACAGAGAAAAGATCCTCCCCGTATAACGCGGATATCATCTGAAAAAGGATAACGGGCATCCTTTCCAGACTCAGGTCCCCTGGGATTTTTGATAGTGCCTCTGGTGAACATTATTTGC
>CAZEQP010000788.1:0-2189 GCA_964514345.1 uncultured Candidatus Obscuribacterales bacterium | reverse complement strand
AAACACTCAACAAACTGCAAAAAGTCACCCGCAAGCAGGCCCAAGAACTCAATCGCCACCCGACCGACCAAGACCTGGCTACAGACATGCATGTTTCAATTATAAAACTGCATGAAATCATCAAAGCAGCCAAAGAACCTATTTCGCTTGAAACACCCATCGGCAAAGAAGAAGATTCTCGCCTGGGCGATTTCATCGAAGACGCCGAAACAGACCGCCCCGAAACAACAGTCACTCATGAGCTTCTGCGCCAGGATCTGGCTCGCATGCTCAACGAACTGACACCTCGCGAGCGTGATGTGCTGCGTTTAAGATTTGGACTGGACGATGGCAGACAACGCACCCTGGAAGAAGTCGGCCAACTCTTCAACGTAACTCGTGAAAGAGTGCGCCAGATTGAATTCAAAGCTCTCCGCAAACTGAGACAACCAGGTCGTTCGAGCAGACTGCGCGAATACCTGAGCTACTCCTAAATTAGCTCCCATTAAGGAGAGTAGCAAAAATAAAACCAGTCGTGATTTTCACGGCTGGTTTTTGCTTTAAATCCCTTTCCTGTAATTTATCAAGAGGTAGTATATACTTAGGTCTTGACTTGAGTTAAAGTCATTTTGTCGTTTTTGTTTTTTGTGTTTTTCACATAGAGCCTGGAGAAAAAAAATCGTGACTTATTCCGATGAAAGCGCATCATCCCTGACACCATTTTCCGGTGACCCTACAGGTGATATCTTCGCCACCCAAGATATGGTGGCACGATCTCCTCTCACCAGCACTCGAGTGGTAGAAACACAATCAGGATTTTTGATTGTGGTTAAAGAAGTGCCGGACAAAGAACGACTCTCATTGTCGGTGAAACGACAGATAGGCACAGCGCCCACCAGCAACATTCTGATGACCCTGGATGAAAGCAAAGAGCTTTCTGGAATTTTGTACCAGGCACCGGAAACTCCTCAGCCGACAAGATCAATGCCAAATATTCCCTCATCCACCAAAGCTCTGGCCGATGAATTGGAAGCCGCCTATGCCAATCCTTACAGCACGCAGCCTGAACTTGATACCTACGCCTCATCGGCCGCCAATGCCGGTCTGGATGAAATGCGCACCCCTTACAGAAAGCGCAGAGGCGGCTCGCAAAAGGCCAACACAAGTTCCAAGGCAGAAGCGATTCTCGATGCCTTTGCTAATATCAAAAAAAGGCAGATTGCCATCGCCGGAACAGCTTTGATCGCGGTTGTCGGCATCATAATCGGTGCAGTTGTTTTGCTCACTCCCAGCCCGGGAACACTTGCCAGAAAAGAAAAAGCGGCGACAGAAGCAGCAGCCGTCAATAATCCTGATCCGGTTGAAACTTTTGCCAGAAATTTTGTCACCAATCTTCTCGATTTCAATCCTGAGACCTACAGAGTTTCTCAAGTCAAAGCCATGGCGGCGATGGAACCTGAACTGATGGAACGTCACTGGCAGGAAACTAATTTCCCTTTGTCCAGACGCACTCTGGCTAAATTGCCTGCCGGTCAAGAAATCACAATCAATAAACTGAGCAAAGAAGCTACCAGCGCCAACTCCTACGATGTTGAGATTACAGGCGAGATCAAAACTCCTGGTAAAGACTCATCTCCTATAGCGTTGAAGCTGAGCATTTCAAAAAGCGAAGATGGTCAATTCATAGTGACCGATCAAAAAGATTTGTCTTCGGCGCAAACAGAAACTGAAACTCAGTCGCAAACAAGCCCAAGCACTACTTCCGAAAACTAATCACCATATATGGCATCACTCAAATTTGATGCTTTGAAATACTTTGTTGAAAACAGGCTCCATTTTTTCAAATGCATCAGCCTTACAACTAGCTACTGCGGTATAGGCTACATTGTCTTTCACTACAACCAGAATGGCTTGTTTGACCACAGTTTGTTTGGGGTCTCCGGTAACTTTGGAAGTCTGCACCTGACGAATTCCTTCTAAGCCCGCCACCGGAAATTTGTCGGCAGACACTATTTCAGGGTCGGTAATTCTGTCATTCTCCTTCAACAACGCATTCATCGCATCAAGATATTCCCGCGCGTTGCCGGCTTTACGCAGCTCTTCCTGAACCATCCTGAAATCGACTGAGCCGTCAGCAAAATTTGCTTTGTGAATGATTTCGTTAGTGCTTTGCCCCACAGTCCAATCAGGTGGAAAAGTTATCGCCACTT
>CAZEQP010000787.1:0-2190 GCA_964514345.1 uncultured Candidatus Obscuribacterales bacterium | reverse complement strand
TGGTGAACCGCTGAACATGTTAGTATTATAGTCCGCTTCCGGTGCGAAATTACCGGCTCAGGAGAGACGACATGGCGTATTATCACATTCAAAGAATGCCTGAAAAATGGTTTTACACTGCCGGTCTGGCGAGTCTTCTTGTCGGCTTGACTCCTCCTGGCATCCTGGCTAAAGTCGCGGCCATCGGTCTTCTGGGTGGAGTAACCGCCTCAATGAAGAGTCTTACTGTGGCCATTGATGAAAACACTTTGCAGTTCTGGTTCGGCGACGGTCTGTTCAAGAAAAAATATGCACTTGACGACGTGGTGTGCGCCAGTCAGTATAGGCTTAAGCCTTATCACGGATGGGGCATTCACTGGATTGGCGGCGGCTGGCTTTACAACGTTTACGGGCTGGATGCAGTCGAGATTACGATGAAAAGTGGTAAAAAAATCTATCTGGGCACAGATGCGCCCGAAGAGCTTGCCCGCGCCATTAATGACAGTCTGGGTGTAGCCGAGATAGTGAAAGAAGCGAACTAGTTATTTCACTCTTTGCCCGAAACAATTAATTCAAGTTCCTGCCAGCGTTCAAATAGTGATTCAAGCAAGTTTTTTTGCTCCGCTTCTTCCTGAGTCAGTTCTTGCAGTCTGACAAAATTACTCGCCACTTTCGGGTCGTGCATTTCTTTGGCAATGGCTTCAATTCGTGCTTCAGTTTCTTCAATTTTTCCAGGTAAGGCAGCCAGATCCTTTTTTTGTGATCCGGTAAGACCGGATGCTGATTTTGCGCTCTTAGCAGGTTTGGATTTATCCGACTTTTCTTTGCTGGATTCAGAATTATTTTGTGGCTCGTTTTCAAAGATGAATCTGCATTGATCCAGATCGGCGTAATAATCGGCACCACCTGTGCCATCAAGTGCCAGTATGCAGTTCGATACCGTATCCAGCATCATACGATCATGGCTTACCAGTATTATGGCGCCGGGAAATTCTTCAAGACTCTCTTGCAGTACTTCAAGCGAGGGAATATCCAGGTCGTTTGTTGGTTCGTCCAGAATCAATATGTCGGCTGGTTGCAACATCAAATTGGCAATTAGAATTCTTGCTTGTTCACCGCCTGAAAGATAACTTACAGGCATAGCCAGTTGTTTGGTGTCAAACAAGAATCTTTTTGCCCAGGTGGCCACATGCACAGATCTGCCTTGATAAACAACAGAATCTCCGCCGGCCGGGCACAGAGCTTGTTTCAATGTTTGCTCCTGGTCTACTTGATTGCGATTTTGATCAAACCAGACCATTTTTATTCCGTCTGCACGTTTAATGGTGCCTGAGCTTGAATCTTCTTTTCCCAGCAGTACTTTCAATAAAGTGGTTTTACCAGATCCGTTTTTTCCCACAAGACCTATGCGAATGCCCTGGCGCAAAACAAGTTCGAGGTCGCGGAATAAAACACGCTGGCCAAAAGACTTGCTGATGTTTTTGGCGCTCAATAATTCTTTGGTTTTACGATTGGTGGCTTCAAATTCCACACCCATTTTGCTTGCCATGGCATTGCGTTGTTTCACTTCAGACAACTCGTCCATGAGCTTGCCGGCGCCTTCGATTCTGTGCTTTGATTTTGTTTGTCTTGCCCGCGCACCACGCGAGAGCCACTCTACTTCACGTCTGACCTGACTGGCTAAGGCTGCTTCAAGATGGGCTTGTTGTGCTTCCATTTCCTGTCGGGCAATTAAAAATGCAGAATAATTGCCTTTGCTTTTGACATATCCTTGAGGAAATCGGGGATTTAATTCCATTACGGAATTGCAGACTCCCTCCAAAAATGCCCGATCATGACTTACCAGCACAAAAGACATTTTTTGTTTGGCTGTGGATAATTTCTTTAAAAAAGACTCAAGCCAGAGTACACCTTCCAGATCAAGATGGTTTGTGGGCTCGTCCAGTAATAACAATTCGGGGCGGCAAACCAGGGCACAAGCAAGAGCAAGCCGTTTCTGCCAACCGCCGGACAATCTGGCTGCTTCCAGATTTCGGTCTGGAAAGCCTATCAAAGACAGAGTAGAGTCTATTGCAGCCGCTCTTTCGTGATCCGAAAAGGGCACCTTTTGTGCTTCGCTGGTCACAATATCCAGAATGGACGGTCCGGGCTCATACTTTTGATGCTGCGACAGATAAGAAACACGCAAATTTTTGCGTGTGGCCAGAGTTC
>CAZEQP010000786.1:0-2191 GCA_964514345.1 uncultured Candidatus Obscuribacterales bacterium | reverse complement strand
CAATACCGCCTACGGTGAAATTGCCAAATTTGACATTCCAGGTAAGATTGCGTCTGCCGCAAATATCAATTGCCACCACGGCAAGACTTCCGTCCATGGGGAAAGTAAACGAGCCTGCCCGCTCAATTCCTTTGAGACCGCCAAGAGCCTCATAAATAGCCTCGCCCAGAACAATGCCGCAATCTTCAATCAAGTGGTGCGGGTCCACTTCTATATCGCCTCTGGCTGTCACAGAAAGACTGAAACGACCATGACAGGCGAATGCTTCGAGCATGTGTGAAAGAAAGGGTAAATTAGTGTCAATATTTATATCGCCAGGACGATCAAGATTTATACTCATTTTTATCTGAGTTTCTTTTGTATTGCGCTCTACCACTCCGATGCGGTCAGTCGAAATTTTTGTAAGAGTCTTGCTCATAGTCTAAAAAGTTCCTTTATTTCATCCACCGAATTTAAAACATACTTGGCACCCGCCGCATTGAGAGTATCCGCACTGGTTGTGGTGCAAACTCCAATTGCGTCAATTCCGGCATCTTGCGCTGCCGCAACGTCATCCACTGAGTTTCCTAAATAAATTGCGTCGCTCAACTTATTTTCCGCAAGACAAGCTTTGATATAGTCGCCTGAAGGTTTGGCTTTCAAACCGGGTCTGTCTCCCAGACACAAAATCTGGTCAAATTCAAGATTTAAGTCTTTTGCCCAGACAGGATCGTACTCGACACGACATCTGCCTGTTACTACGAATACTCGATATCGCTTGCGCAAAGACTTGAGAATAGATAAATCACAAATTAGCTTTTCTGTCTCTTTTGCGATTTGCTTGTATTTTGGAAGAGCCGTTAAAACAATATCTTCGATATCGGCTTCATAACCACGCCTGCGAATCAATTCCTGGGTGGCGTCCCAGTCGTCGTTGTATCCGCCTTCGTCTTTGAGGGCACGCAGTTCGCCTTCAACTAATGAAATACCTGAATATAACTCGACCAGATCTGCCACCACTCTGGCAAAACTTTTGGAAGTATCGACAATGGTATCGTCTAGATCAAAAATCACCCCAAATGACTGTCCGAACTGATCGAGCACTTGAAGAAACTTTTCGTTTTCTTCCTCGGTTCCTGTGGATACCCGCACCATGCCGTCCAAAATTTCGCTGCGGTCCCGAACCAGAACCGATCTTGCCCGGCAAAACTCTGTGAAACGCCCGGACAAAAATCCCATTTCTACAAGCACGCTGTTGCTTGCGCCGCGCTTAATTTTGTAACCGCGAGCCTCAATTTGTGACGCCAGATTTTCAAGCCGGATCAATGATTCTTTCACCTCATTTTTAACTATCTCTGATTTTTGCAATAGTTTTAACGCCATCCAGACAGCAGCGGCATTGACACTGTAAGGCAGTTTCACTCGTCCCAACACTTCTATTTGCTCTGCATTGCCGAATACCATGCCGAGTCTGAGACCAGCCATTCCCCAGGCTTTGGAAAATGTTTTCAACACAAGCAAATTGTCGAATCTTTCTATCAAAGACAAACAGCTTGTTTTGTTATAGTCGCCGTAAGCCTCGTCTATAACAAACAAAGTCTCAGGATAAGTTTTGCACCAGGTCTCCACCTGCTCTAAAGAAAGTACGGCACCGGTCGGATTTTCAGGCGAGGCAAAAAATGCTATTTTGACTCCTTGTTTGAGCTCATCTTCGATGCCGTTGATATTAAAATTCAAATCGGGCAGCACTTTGACCGGACGCAAAATCGCCCCCGCCAATTTTAAACAGTGCGGAATCATGGCAAAACAAGGATCTGAAACTATCGCTTTATCCTGCCCTGCCTCAATAAATGAAGAAGAGATAACAGATATTCCCTCGTCACTTCCGTTGGTCAACAAAACCGAGCTGGACGAAACAGAATAAAAAGCGGCAATTTTTTCTATCAGCTCATCATATTCAGGATAAGTATTGAACAGCTCTTCAGGCAATTCCGTGCAATTGAAGACTTCAGAAAAACCTCTGGTGTTCTCGTTAAAATCAAGACGTACACAATTGTATCTGCCTTCTTTCGGTCTTTTATAGGCAGGCAATTTGCTCACTGTTTGTCTGGGCGTAACCGGCATCTGAACTAATTCTCCTTAAACAATTTTTTCAAGCTTATATTCAAGAATGTCTCTGGCACCCCAGGCAACCAGGCGCGGAATGAGCCCG
>CAZEQP010000785.1:0-2203 GCA_964514345.1 uncultured Candidatus Obscuribacterales bacterium | reverse complement strand
TCACTTCCAGTACCCGGATGGTTTTCTTTTTGGAAAAAGCTTCCAGAGCGTCTTTATCAAAAGAAGGAGCAAGAACTATTTCCACAAATCCTTCAATTATTTTTTTTGCCAGGTCGGCATTTACCGAAGTGGTGAAGCCATAAACTCCGCCGAATGCAGAGAGTGGATCGCAGTTGTATGCTTTGTCGAAAGCTTCCATGGCAGTGGCGCCCAGAGCCACGCCGCAGGGATTGTTGTGTTTGATTATGCAGGACATGACCTTTTTGTGCGATGAAAATTCACGCAAAATAGTGACAAGGCTGTATACATCAAGAATGTTATTGGATGAAAGTTCTTTTCCCTGCAATTGATTAAAAGGAGAACCTTTGCTGCCTGCGTCATACCAGGCTGCCGCTTGATGAGGATTTTCACCATAACGCAAAGACTGGTTCTGTGAAAGATTGAGTGTGACTTGTTTGGGGAAATGCGATGCGTCGCCGTTCTCGGAAGCGCATATTTTTGCAAAATAATCCGAAATCAAAGTGTCGTAAGCAGCTGTGTGTTTGAAAGCTGTAGCCGCCAGTTTCTTGCGAAACTCGTAAGTAGTTTGACCTTTATCATTTAAATTAGCCAGCACATCCTTATATTGTGCCGGTTCGCAAATAATATTGACCCGTGAGAAATTTTTTCCGGCTGCGCGCAAAAGGCTCACGCCACCGATATCTATATGCTCAATCATCTTATCTTCGGGCAGATTTTCTTTTAGTTTTTCTTCGAAAGCATAAAGATTGCATATGACCATATCAATTTCTTCTATGCCGTGCTCTTTCAAAGTGGCTCTGTCTTCTGCCGTGTCACGTGAAAGAATGCCACCGAAAACATTGGGATGAAGTGTTTTCACCCGTCCGCCCAGGATTTCAGGAAAGCCTGTGACCTGGTCGATTGAAACACAATCGATGCCCACTTCTTTCATATGTTTGGCAGTACTGGTGGTGCCAATAACTTTGTAATCGGGTCTTTTCTTCATAAGCTCTTTAATGAATTCTTCCAGACCCGTTTTGTCCAGTACGCTCACCAAAATGGCCGCCATGTCAGTCTTGCCTCCTTAGAATAACTTGATGCTTACCTGAAACTTTTATTTGTGCCTCATCTGAAATTGAGGCTTCACCTATTATTTTGGCTTTGAATCCGGCAGAATTGAATATATTTACGATACTGTCGGCAATGCCCGGTCTTGCAGTCATAAATAAGCCTGTACCCATATTGAAAGTGCGATACATTTCGTTTATGTCTACGTGAGCGCAGAGAGCCTCTATGATTTTGGGCATTTCAAGACTGTTTTTAATGTTGTACGAAATCTTTTTATTCAGTCTGAATAAATTGGTCCAGCCACCGCCTGTGATATGAGCCATGCCGCTGACTTCGTTTTTATGCTTATTAAGAATTTCTACCACCGGCTTGCAATAAATCAATGTGGGTGTAAGAAGATCTGCTTGCAAAGCCTTGTCTTTGATGAGTTTGCGAGCAAGAGAAAAACCGTTTGAGTGAATTCCGCTTGAGGCTACTCCAATTACGACGTCTTTGGCTTGAATATTTTCGCCTGTAATCAACTGATCCTTTTCTACCAGACCCATAGCAAATCCGGCCAGATCGAAATGTTTGTCTGTGTAGAGATCAGGCATCTCTGCCGTTTCTCCGCCTACAAGAAGCATACCTGCCTGGTCGCAGCCTTCAACGATTCCTTTTATGATGGCGTCTGAAACTTTATCGTTCAACTTGCCCACTGCATAATAATCGAGAAAGGCATGAGGTCTGGCGCCCACACAAATTAAATCATTGGCGCACATAGCCACAAGGTCTATGCCTATTGTTTCATAGTTTTCTTGTTCGATAGCCAGTAACAATTTTGTTCCCACACCATCGGTGGTGAGTGCGACTGCTTTATGTTCATCCACCGGATAAACAGAGGCATAGCCGCCGGCTCCCGGCCAGAGTTCTTTGTGCCCTGAGCGACCGGCCAAATTTTTAAGTCTGCCCACGAACTTGTCTGCTTTTTCTATATCCACTCCGGAATCGGCATATGTTTTAGGCTTGGGGTTCATAATTTATCTCAACTGTGACGGGCTATCTGACAGGCATTTCGAAATATTATCAATCCGGCCGGGTCGCAGGAAAAATCCTGACCCTTCACTTTTAAACCGGTCCAGTTAGGATGCTGGGTCCT
>CAZEQP010000784.1:0-2212 GCA_964514345.1 uncultured Candidatus Obscuribacterales bacterium | reverse complement strand
TGTGCCTGTCCACTGGCTTGTGATTTCATCTGGTGCCTATCTGGTATTACTTTACATTCTTTCGGCTATTGATGCTTACACAGATCGTGATGTTTATTTCTGCCTGACCAATCTAAGGGTGATTAAACTCAAAGGTGGAAAAATCAACAAGCAACTGCTCTATGACGAAGTGACAAACGTGACGCACAAAGAAAAAGATGGGCAGGGATATTTTGTTTTTACAGGCGGTGAAGGTGGTATGACTGCAATAAGTTTGCTTGGCATAGACCGAGTATCCGCCGTATATGCCGTATTGCCTCAGGAAGTGAAAAAAATTGCCGATGACTCGAATAAATCCATTCTTCAATAAAATACTATGCACCATATTCGGTGTGTTGCTTTTTTCGGCGCCCTGTGTTGCTCAATCGGTCCAGAACAGCGGCAACTGGTATCCTGCAAGCATCGCTCTGCCGGCTAATCACCGCTATCCTTGCAATCTGACACCATTGCCCAGAGATCTGACCGGCATTCCTCAGAATGAAAAAACATATGTCAATCATTCATTCAGTTTGTTATTGAAAATGCTGCAAGCTAAAATTGTAATGTTCGACACAGTGATGTGGGACAAACAGGCATACAACAACGCTTACAATACATATTATGCAAGCACTGTTTCGGCCAGACAGAAATTTATGCAAATCCCAACCCCAAAAGGGCTTGAAGGCTTCAGAAATGACGTGGTCAACGCAGTAGACAAACAAATAGTGTTTTTCCGGGCGGCAGCATCTGCCCGTCAATCCGGCAAATCGGCTCAAGAAGTTTTGCAAATTCCTCAAGCTAAAGAAGCTTCAAATCTATTAATAAGCGCCTGGGGAAAAATCCAGTCACGTTACCCGGGCATGTCGGCTCCGGTTAAAGACAGCATGTACCACCACCTTTGCGCCCTTGATGTTTTTTAGCCGGACGCCGGAGAATTCATTCTGCGCTATCTCTTCTAACATCGACGTGATGTTAGCGAAGGAAAATAGTTATGCAAGAGAATAAACACGCCTCAAACGATTTAGGTCTGCAACTGCCTATGCCTGTTGAAGATAGAGTAGAATACGAAGGCAATATGGAAAAAAAACTGGCTGAGATCGGAAGCAAGATTGATGAAATGACCGTCAAAGCGGAAGAACTTAAAGAGCAGGCCGCCAACAAGTTTGAAGACTTGAAGAAAAAACGCGACGAAGCGGCAGTAAAATTTGAAGAACTGAAAAAACAAAGTTCGGAAGCCTGGAAAGAATTTAAAGGACACATGGACACCGCTCTTGAAGATTTAAGCCATGCAGTCGGCGAAATGAAGTCCGGTTGCTGCGACGCCAAAAGCAAGTTCGAGAAGCAAAACTAAGACTAAAATTCATTCTTGAATATTTAGCACCGACACTTCCGGTTTACATAAAAACCGGATTTTCGGTGCGCTTCCGCCCACCATGCCGATGCCGCGATTGACATACATGTCCATATTTTTCACTCTATAATAACCGCACTCGTATTTTTTTCCTGTCAGCGATCTGGTGATTATCGCTCCATAAAAAGGAAGGCGCACCTGTCCACCATGTGTGTGCCCGCACAAAAACAAATCGACAGGCGTTTTAGAAAGAAAGTCGGCGATACTTGGATAATGATAAATGAAAATATTGAACTTGTCCGGCTCAAGAACAGAAATGAGATGCTGAATGTTATTTTCCGAATCTATGGGCACACCGGTTATGGTGGCATCCACACCGTTTATTTTGATACTTTGAGTGGTGCTCTCAAGCTCTTGAACATTTTTTCCAGATCTGGAAAATAAGCCCACATCAGGATAACAGCGTGTGTCATGATTTCCTTTCACCACATAAACAGGCGCCACTTTGGAGATTTCAGCAAAAATGCGGCGAAATCTATTTAGTGATTTATGCGTGTTGATGGCGTCGCCGGTGAAAAGAATCAAATCCGGTTTGAGTTGTGGCATCAGTTCAGGAAGTTTTTCTTCTGGACCGGCAATAAGATCACAATGCAAATCCGAAATATGCACGATACGAAAATGTTTTCCGCCTTGCAATTTTTTGTTGTGAATTGTGGTTTCGGTTACTTCCAGTTGTTGCGGTTCAATGAAAAATCCCCAGTAAAGACATGCTATGCCCAGTAATGAGGCTGCAATTATTAGCCAGCCGACCAGGTTGATTTTTGATTTTTGGAAGCCGCCACG
>CAZEQP010000783.1:0-2214 GCA_964514345.1 uncultured Candidatus Obscuribacterales bacterium | reverse complement strand
TGAATTGTAGTGACTTGTTCTGCCGCCATTTATAGAATCCAGAATTTCTAATGCCTTGTTACCGAACACCAATGCCAGTCTGAGAGAATCGGATATGATGGCTCTTTCAACCTGATTGGCAGAACCCTGCCAGGTACTGTGCGACTCTTCAAGGACCGGCCAGAGTTCGCCAATTCTATGCTGCAAACGATCGGCAATCTTCATAAACGCACCTGTATTCAAACTGCTTATGACAGAAAGCTTTTCAACATTGAAAGCCGGGCTTTGACCTTTCTGGTAATAAAGATTCTCAACCGCACGGCCGATTACATGTTGTTGATAGGCAGGCAAATTGCCATGATAGTGACGCATCATAGGCAGTACCGAGCCATCAGAATTAAAAAATGCTTCCGGTCCTTTTTTCACTTCTTCTGCAAATCTGGCTTCAATATCTGCGTGCGATTTGAAATTTTGATTGTACAAACTGCCATACAATTCTCTTTGCCATGACTCTTCAAGCTTGCCCACTCTCAGTGCCGTTGGCAGAGTAAATTCTTTGTTGACTATGAAAGCTCTGGCATAAAATTGAGCGTCGTCACTTTCTGCAA
Organism: uncultured Candidatus Obscuribacterales bacterium; assembly: GCA_964514345.1. Lineage (GTDB taxonomy): Bacteria > Cyanobacteriota > Vampirovibrionia > Obscuribacterales > Obscuribacteraceae > Aved-18. The sequence goes on along the minus strand of CAZEQP010000783.1, from coordinate 1,627 downwards.
TTGCACGCGAGAAATTGAAAGCATCCAGTAAGGCTTCAATTTCAGCAGAGTTTAATTTGGCGTTCTTGCTATTGCGATAAGTCCAGAAGCGTGCTGTTGCCACCATGTCATAATGAGGGATCTTTTTATTATTGGCCAATAGCCAATCGGCCAATCCAGCTTTGTTTCCTTCAGTTGCAGCGACTTTATTAATCCAGTCCATTCCGCGGTTGGATGCTTCTGTGGCTTTGAACCACTCTTTGCTTTTTCCTTCAAACACACTTATGACAGACATAAAGGTGCGCATTTCTTCAATGCCTTCGCGGTCCATCCATCCGGTAGGATTATTTTGATAACGTTCTCTTGAATGGAAATCTCCGATTGAGTTCACTATTCCTTTCAAGAGCTCGTCAATCTCATTGACTGTAGTGTTCCTACCTTTTTGCGATTCAAATATTTCTAAGAAGAGACGTCCATAAGCGCTGACCGCCTGACCGTTTCTGTTATGCACAGGCAGTGTGTTTACTGCAGCCAGAAGCAGAGTCTTCTTATATAGATCCAGGTCAGGCAATAAATGTTCGATGCTTACCAATATATCTGAGCTTTGCAGCAGGAAGCTGTTTTTGCCCAGTCCTACAAGACGATTGAACTCTTGTTCAAATTGCGAAAGCGAATTATCTGCTGCACGGAAAGCCTGAATGACTGCTGAATAATGCCAGGGCTCTCTCACTACTCTTTGCACTGCATCGATAAATTCTAAAGGTACAGTCAGGTCTTTCTGCCAGACTTTTATAGCTTTTTCAATGTTTGAGCCGGCGGAAAGTTTTTGCAACAAATTATTCTGACCGGCTGTCGCTCTAATGAGTGTATAGAACTGATCTTCACTTAGACCCTGATCCATGCCTTTCAACATCAAGCCAAGCGTTGTCCGGTTCAAATCAGCTCGCGAAACAGGAGACTCGACTCCAGTACTTAAAATGATGGTCTCAGTTTTTTCAGCCAGAGCTCTTGAACGTTGCAATAGTTCGTTCAGATTGCCGACAATGTTTAGTTGTGCCGCCGGGATATCACTATATATAGATGCGGCAAGCAAAGCATCAAGGGGCTCCATTCCGGAACTTACAGCACTTAAATAGGCTTCTTTATTTAATCTCGCCACCATAGCAAGTGAAACTTCTGAAGTGCCGTTATACAAACCATCTGAAATAGCTTTAGCCAGGTCTCTTCTAATATTTAGGTCAGCTCCCGCCAGCCTGTAATTGATTATGCGTGCATAATTGTCTGCCGTGTTATATAAGTGTTGTGAATATCCAGCATAAAACTGGTCGGCGCCATTCTTTGTAACTAATGCAAATTCCTGCCAGAATCTGGCAGTGATATCACTCCGATTCAAACCGGCTCTGGCTTTTAACTGTTCAACATGCGAGCTGTGATTATCCAGATAAATATTGTGTGTCTGTCTGTATTCGTCTGTTATTCGTTTCCAGGCAACATCAGCGGCTTGTCTTTGCCAAATTTCCATAGTGCCTATGCGTTCGGCTATATTCTTAGGCAGTTGCGGTTGCAGTCTCCAGGCTTTACCTGCCAGCATCATATTACCCAGATCAGGTCTATTGACTCGACCGCCTTGAATATTGTCGGTCTGTTC
>CAZEQP010000782.1:0-2214 GCA_964514345.1 uncultured Candidatus Obscuribacterales bacterium | reverse complement strand
TTCAAGGGGGATTAATCCAGAGAACTTCACGCGGACGCATGGCCACTCCCAAAGCTTATCAACATCTGGGGCTTGCTGCTCCCGCTATGCAAATGAACCTAGATATGCTGACTTCATCACAGTCACAGGACGGATCCGCTTGAGATTAGCTCCGGCATTTTTCATTTTTTTGTTCTTGTTTTTGTTTTTTCCGCATTCTGCAATGGCCGGTGAGACTTATATCGGCAACGCGCAAAATCAAGAAGAAGAGCTGGCCATAGGCAAAGTGCTCAAAGTCGGTGAACCTAAATTAAATACCGAACTTTTGCAAGGTACAGGTATGAGAAGCAGTCACCAGACTGTTGTAATCCGGGTGCTTGACGGACTTTTGCGTGGCCGGACTTTTGAGATCAATCATGAAATTACAGACAATCCCGCTTTCAATATAAACATTACTCATGGGCAGGAAGTAGTTCTGGCTGTGTCTAAATCGGCCGACAATAAAAGTGAAATATCAATTGCCGATTATCATCGAATGCCTGTATTAGCCTGGCTGATAGTTGTTTTTCTGGCTTTGTTTTTATTCTTCGGCCGCTTGCAAGGTGTGAAAGCTTTGCTTGGATTGATCGTCACGGTCCTGCTCATTTGCGGTGTTCTTCTTCCTTTGAGTATGAGCGGAGTCAATCCACTTCTCACGGCCACCGGCATCTGTCTTGTTTCGACTGCAAGCATAGTCTGGCTCATAGGCGGTTTTTCCAAAAAATCGGTGGCGGCTTTAGCCGGCACTGTAGGTGGTGTGGTGGTGGCGGGCATCACCGCCCAAACAGTTATATGGCTTGCGCCTCTGACCGGCTTATCCAGCGAAGAAGCACAGATATTGCGTGGTTCGGTTTTAGTCCAGAGTCCTGAGTTCTACTCTGGTCTGCTTGCGGCCGGTATGCTAATTGGTGCACTCGGAGTCATAATGGATGTGGGAATTTCTATCGCATCGTCTGTATCTGAAATTTCCAAGTCGAATGCCGAGCTTTCTTTCAAAGAGCTTTATCAAGCAGGAATGAATGTGGGACGCGACATCATGGGCGCTATGACCAATACGCTCATTCTGGCTTACGCCGGCAGCGCCCTTCCGCTCATGCTGCTTGCTACTCAGATTGCGCCTGCTAAATTAATCAATCTGGATCTTTTTGCCACTGAAGTGGCATCAGCCCTGTCCGGGAGTTTGGGACTGGTGATAACCATTCCAATCACGGCATTTACAGCTGCTAAAATGATGAGTCAAAATCGGCCATGATGAGAATTCTTTTTGGAATAATTTTAGCTTCTACCGCAGTCGGCAGCATCCTTTTAGGTGGTGTTGTAATTGCCATCATGATGGCTCTGGGTTGTTGTATGTGCGGAAGAGAATTCATCGGTCTGGCTGAAGCTAAAGGTTATAAACCTTCAAGACGAATAGTCATGTTCATGATCATCGCCTTTTTCTTTCTTGCTATGTTGCCGGCTTTACCACAAGCCGTTATAAAACTGACAGGCATTCATATGACTGCAAGTGAGGCTCTGGCTCAGTTTCCAATTTTGCTTACCATGGGAATTTGTCTTTCATTTTTCAGGCTGCTTTTCAGAAGCGAACATCCACCAGCCACCATAGCTGATATCGCATCAACCATCATGGGCTTCATTTATGTAGGCTGGCTTCCTGCTCATTTGACTCTGTTGCGCAGTCTGATGCCATCAAGCCTGGGCGACGTTCATATTGCAAATCCTTTGCACCAGCCGGGACTGGCTTATGTCTGGGTGAGCTTGTTCATTATCTGGGCAACCGATGTTTTTGCTTATTACGTGGGCAAAAAGTGGGGCAAGCACAAGCTTTTCCCCGAAATAAGCCCTAAAAAGACGGTGGAAGGGGCCATTGGCGGGCTTGTGGCTTCGGCCGTCATTGCCACTATGGTTGTTTATGCCGCCGACAACTGGCTTTTTGCCTCGCATCCGTTTCAGTTTAAACTCTGGCAGGCTCCTTTGATGGGAATAGTGGTCTCAATCGCCTCACAGCTTGGAGACCTTTGCGAGTCTTTGATGAAAAGAGATGCCGGACTAAAGGATTCTTCACAAGCAATTCCCGGGCACGGAGGCTTTCTTGACCGCGGAGACAGCTTAATGTTTGGCAGTCCTGTGTCTTTTTACTGGATTAAGATTGTAGTTCTTGGGCTGTATTAATATAATTTGTATAGACCAGATTTT
>CAZEQP010000781.1:0-2215 GCA_964514345.1 uncultured Candidatus Obscuribacterales bacterium | reverse complement strand
AATTTGAGCCGTTATTTCATGAATTTAACGGCTCTGGTCCAGTCATTGCGGACCCGCCTGGGGCGTCATGTCAGCCAGAAAGCCTCGCTTGATAACTTTTTTATAGAGTGGCTCAATCTTAGAACTCAAGTGTCTGGAAATTGCCGCTAACGGGAAATGAATGGAATGAGAACTGATATATTTTCTAGTATCTAAAAATAAAGGCAGGAGTTTTTTCAGTGTCTGAAGGTCAAGCGCCAAATCCCGAGGTAAGAAGTCCGGAAGTAAAGCCTCCGGCGCCCACTATGGACCATAAGGTCAATGTGGTGAAAGAATTACTCTGTCCCCAACTGCTAGCGGCATTAATTGCCGGCGGTCTATTTGCCTACACAGTGATCAAACCAATATCACTGCCAATCAAATCAAGACCGCTCATTGCGCCGAATGCCAATACTAAAGAACCGGCGAAAGTCGAAGTAGCAGAAGATCCATCTCTCAATTCGGACGATTTGTTGAAAGAGATTTCTCAAATAGAGCCGCTTAAATCTTTTGAAGCCGGCAAAGTGACATCCGCCACTTCTGAGGCCTGGTCTATCTCGGATAAAAAAGAAAATCGCAAAAATGTCAAATTACTGATGGCAGCCGGAAATGTGTTGACCAGCACAGGCAATTTCAAAGATGCATGGAAAGGTTTTATTTTGCTTGAGCGTTCTCAAGCCCTTGCGCCCAAGAATAAATGGGTGCGTCTTAATTATGCCCGTCACCTGTTTGGGCGGGGATTGAGCAAAGAAGCAATTGAACAGTATGAAGACTTGCTGAAATTGACAGCCGAAAGCGATCCAAACTGGATTGAGCCGCGCCTGGAGCTGGCTAATATTTATCTTGTTGAAGAACAGACCAAGCTTGCCATCAAGCTTTATGAAGACTGTTTGAAGCTCAAGCCTGAGGATCCCCGAATCATCAAACGCATCGGTATTGCCCTTGCCGTTAACGGCGATCAGAAAAAAGGATCTGACCAGTTCATAAAAGGGTGCAATCTTGAGCAGGACAAGATGGATTATTCACCCGATATCAAAGCCGACATAGATAAGAACGGCGGATTAATTGAATCTGCTATAACAGACATGCGCAAAAAAGTGCAAGCCAGACCCCAAGACATCAATCTTAGAATAAAGCTGGGAAGACTGCTCATTTGTGTCAATCGGTTGAAAGAAGCCAAAGAACATCTGGATGAAGCAGCCAAGAAAAATCAGTCTATTTCCCAGATTCACGAAGTGCTGTCTGAAATTCTTTATCGTATGGGAAATGCCGAGGAAGCCTTTGCCGAATTTGAAACAGCGGCACGACTTGAACCTTTGAACAAGCCGGCGTTCCAGGAAGCATACGTTCCTACGGAAACTGAACAAATTGAAGAAGAAAAGCTCAACGCTTTAGATCAAATCAAAGAAGAAGAGAAGAAATAACTCTTTGCCTTGATTCTCAGTTAGTTGGAAGAACCTTGAGTGCGTTTGTCCAGCCAGGCGATGGTGGCTTGCATGGCATCCGGCGAGACTTTTGTGTCTTCATACACATAATGATCGCCATCAGGCAAAGACAAATATTGTTTGTCTGCTGTAGCAAGCTTGTCGTAAATTTTGCGCGCGCCGTCAGGTCTTGATTCGCCGTCTTTTTGACCCTGCACTATGAGCACCGGAGTGCTTGCTATCTGACGAGCGAATTTTTTTGTTTTGTACATATAAAATTGGCAGGCCATAAGCTCTTTGGGCTCCAGATTAAGTCGTATTTTTGGATCCGACTTGAGGGCTTCTTGCAATTCTTTTTTAGGTGTCGCTTGTTCGACTAATTTTTCGCCTTTGTTGAATCTTTTGTTTCCGGCTAGAAAACGACTTCCCACTGTAGTGTAATTGTTCAGCGTACCGAAGTGTTCTCCGCCTGGAGCCGATGAAATAATTCCTGAAATAAGGTCTTTGTATTTTGCCGCCGCTTCAAGCACAAGGGCACCACCCATGGCTTCACCCAGCAAAAACACCGGCATTTTGGGTTCACGTTTTTTCAATTCTTCGGCTACCAGTTTGATGTCGGCAAGAGTGTTCTTCAGGCTCATCTCGCCTTCTTTGCCGTATTTGGCGTCACTCCAGCCGCCGAACCCACGCAGATCCATTGAATAAACTGTGTAACCTTCTTTAGACAAACTTTTGCCCAGATCCTCAAACACGCCGTTATACATGCCTAATTC
>CAZEQP010000780.1:0-2217 GCA_964514345.1 uncultured Candidatus Obscuribacterales bacterium | reverse complement strand
GACGTTGGGCTTATTTCTGTTGTATTTCTCGCGGGCCATCCTTACGATTCTCCTTAACTACAGATGCCTAACTTAGGTCAATGTCAATTACTTTCTGGTCTGCTCTAGTTAGATTTATGGAGCCCATGATGAGATTTGAACTCATGACCTCCCCCTTACCAAGGGGGTGCACTACCCCTGTGCTACATGGGCGCACTGCCCATCGCTGCCGCATAAATATTAGTATGTCTATTTGGCTCAGGAGCAAAATTTTAAGTAATTGTACGTTTTCCCTCCACTTCGAACTTGTTGAGATTCCATTTTTAAAATTGGGCAGAACTGGATTTGAACCAGTGTAGGCGTAAGCCAACGAGTTTACAGCCCGTCTCCTTTAACCACTCGGACATCTGCCCCCATAGCCGGTGATGGGATTCGAACCCGCAACCTACGGTTTACAAAACCGTTGCTCTGCCGTTGAGCTACACCGGCACGGCAAAGACACAGAAAATGAATTCTACTTATATATATAAACAAAGTCAAATCTTTAAGCGCCTGACCAAAATCTTGCTTTACGTCTGTTCATCAGATTTGGCATGAGTCTTAGTAAGTGACTGTTGACGAAAGATCTCGTAAAGTGCGATACCGCATGCAACTGAAGCATTGAGAGACTCTGTCTTGCCAAGCATTGGAATCTTGACGAGCAGATCGCATGTTTCTTCCACCAGTCTGCGCATTCCTTTTCCTTCACTTCCGACCAGCAAGACCACTTTGCAATTCAGGTCTACCTTATATATAGGATCCCTGGCATCCGGGCTCAGTCCTACTATCCAGAATCCATCTTCTTTCAACGCTTCAAGCGTCCGTACCAGATTTGTTACTTGAAAAACCGGAATATAAGCCAGGGCACCGGCGCTTACTTTGGCTACAGTGTGTGTAACCTGGACATTTCTGCGCTCAGGCACAATCACTCCTTTTGCGCCAATTGCCTCGGCTGCTCGCACTATAGCGCCCAGATTACGCGGGTCTTCAATACCGTCGCAAGCGACAAGCAGTGCATTTTCGCTCAGATCTTTGACCATGTCGGACAGATCGTTTTGCGACTTCAGTTTGGCCGGGGAAAGACTGGCTACCACTCCCTGGTGACGAGCTTCACGACCCACCATGGAATCCAGCTTGAATCGAGGGACATCCATTATGACTATGCCTTCGGTTTTAGCAAGACTCTTTATTTGCTGCATTCGGACGTCTTCTTTGACTTGCTGCATTTCCATATAAATGCGATTAACCGAGGCCAGTTCTTTATTTTCACTATCCTCTTCATTCACACGCTTCAAGTATGCAAGCACAGTGTTGCGGCCGTATATCAGCTCATTAGTCTCTTCTTCGTTTTTATTGTTTTTGTCGGAACCAGACACCGGATAGCCTTTGATGGGGGAAAATTACCATGGACAGAGGATAGCACCCAATCTATCATCTGGTCATGTTATTTGATTTGCTATTTTTCGGACTTCCCGCTGCTCTTGCAGTATGTTTGGCTGCTCATGCCATAAGAGGAGACGACTTGCGCTACTGGTTGCCGGCTTTTGCAACCGGCTCATACTGTCTCTTTTATCTTGCCGGCGGAAAAGATGTTTTGCTTTATTTGACTGTGGCTCTAATGATGGGCGGCGGAGTGCTTTCAAGCGCCGGAGCCTCGGCCGGAGCGGCCGGTATGTGATTTTGGGTCGCCCAAAAAAGAAGGTCCCCTCCAAAACTGGCTCAAGAGGGGCTAGACCCCGTTTTTCAATTGCTTTATTCTACGCGAGCTTTTTTAATACCAGCTGAAACCGGTATGGCATGCCTGTTTTGTTGAGCCTCTGCCAGTGAACGCATATTGATTCCGTGCTTTTTCAACCAGCGCGAAATTGTATTCGGGTCACACCAGCGGTTTTCTTGTTCTCGATAAATTTTTGCAATTTCGACCGTGCTCAACTTTTCTTTCACGTATCTGTCATATAGCCATTCTTTATCTTGATAAAGTGTTTTATTGCGAAGACTTTTACTCACCTATTCTCACTCCTTTTTAAGGAGCCCCCATTCATACTACATATTCTAATTGTTATAGTTTATCCTTCTCTTTGCAACCCCTTTTTCTCATAATTTTGGATTATATTTTTAAACCGTTCCTCTTTCCGGCTGAAAAACAATGAAAAATTCAAACTCAAAGGCTCTGAGCAAACTCCCTCAAGTGGATTCTGT
>CAZEQP010000779.1:0-2218 GCA_964514345.1 uncultured Candidatus Obscuribacterales bacterium | reverse complement strand
TCGCCCATGTTTTCCAGGGATAATTTTCTTGGCTTAGCAAATCAGATTCAACAGAGGCCAGCATTCGTCCCAGATCCACATCCATTGATTAAAAAGGCTTTTGAACATACATTGAGCCGACTGGAACTGGATAGCACTAGGACTCAAACTGCATCAACTCACTACCAGACGATGCAAAGTCATCTTGAATCTGTCTTGAGCAGAGTCCGTATAAGACAAATCGGAAGCTTTCTAAAGAGAACTAAAATAAGACCAATCAATAACTCGCTCTGGCTCTATAGTGAAGAAGACTGGGCGAAAAAGTTTAGCCCTCTCGACATAGACACGATTGCTATTCTCGGAAATGGAAATATCGTGCCGCATGGCGGAGCCGGAACGACACCGCGACAGGCCCTTGAATCTCTGTATCAAGCAGTAAAGGCTAATGGTCGTTATAAAGTTATGGACATTTCGATAAGCGCGCCTGTAATAAAGCTCGAATATTCGAATGAGTTTAGTTTAGAAATCGTTCCAGCTTATATTAACAAGACAACCGATTTTTCAGCAAATCGAAATCCAGTATCATATTTAGTACCTGATGAAAACAACCTAAGTTGGAAGACCGCTGACTACATCTACGATGCAGAGTTAATTAGTCAAGCAAATTCACGCTTGGGAGGCAAGCTGGTTCCCTGCATAAAGCTGATGAAGGGCTTCATCCGAAATCAAGGCGTTCCAATGGGCTCCTTTCATGTCGAAGTATTTTGCACACTTACGCTAAGTGAAATTTCAAATTCTATCTCAGAGAATCCTGGATTTTGGAGTTATCCTAGATTGTTTAGCTACTTACTCAAAGCCTTACCTAGATTTGTTTCTGTATCAATTGAATTACCCGGTAGTCTGTCCGGACCTCAACAGTTTGAACAATCCCTCATACAGAGCATTTATGGTCTATGCGAGGTCAATGCTAAGTTGGCGGAAATGTTTGATCTTGCAGGAGATCAAAGCAATACACTTGGAGAGTGGCGCTCATTTTATGGATATCCTTTTCCCGCTAGGGAGACAATTGCTTGAACGAGACCTTAAGGGATTGCCTTATAAAAGAGTGTAAAACTATTGCCGAAAATAGTCTTAACACTGCTCAGGCTCACTTTGAAGTGGCAAATGAAAAAGAGAATTGGAGAAAACGACTTCTGACCATACCTGCCGTTGTGGCCGCTATAGGAGCAATGGCAGCAACAGCTTTCTCACTTTCTGATACCTATGCAGGAGCGAAGTTGTTTATTGACGGGCTAGTAGCCGTGAGTGCTTCAATATCTGCTGTTGCAAGCTTTCTTAATTTCGATAAACAAGTAGGAAATCATTATCAAGCCGCAAAATCATTTACTCTTCTTCGACATGATGCCAATTCACTCGAACAAACTTTTTCAAAGCTTTTAACCGATGATGAATTTAAACATAAGGTCGAAAGCCTGAGAGATAGGTATTCGACTCTGGTACAAGCTACTGATGCAACAGACGAAAAGGCTTTTAAAAAGGCTAGAGAGAACATACTTTCCGGAAGATTCGAAATGGATCACCTAGCTCAGAACAAAAATACTGACGTGAAATCGATAGAAGAACAAACTGATTAAAACGGGTTCCATTCTAACAATCGATTTCCTGAGTGATCATTTCTGTTATCAGATTGAGTCCTATTAACAGCCCAACCCATACCATGAGCGTGTGTTGTTGGCCAACGATTCATAAGGATTTCCAGAAGAATGGGAAGTCTTAACAGTGAATGCGCTTGGAGCATTCCGTTAATATTTTGAATTTCAAAATAGTCGTTATCATTTTCACTGTTAAATGACCTGTCTGCATCATGTGAAACTAGAAAAACGTGAGTATCCAAACTTACAAGAGGTGTAGGTCGGCTCTGTTCCCCAGCTTCTGTTGGCGGGGGATAATGTTCAGCAAGATAATCCTCAAAATTTGAAGCAGGAAAAACTCGGAAAATTTGATACGGCAAATCATCATTCCGCAAAAGATGCTCCACAAGCTTTCTGTAATCTGTTCTCAAAAAGAGGCAGCGATCTCGAAACGGATCATCATTGGGTGGAGTTTGACCCAAGAGCTGAGACTGTGCCATAAATTGACGCCATGAGAAGCGAACATCTGGAAAATCAAGCCCGCCATGCTGTAATTGGGGTTCCCCCCTTTTTCCGGACACCCAGCATAGAAGTTTGCTCAGGCTGCC
>CAZEQP010000778.1:0-2224 GCA_964514345.1 uncultured Candidatus Obscuribacterales bacterium | reverse complement strand
AACATCCTCTTCTACTTGGTCTTCTTCAGTTCTGAGACCTTGCGGGTGGGCGTCGCCTCTGCCAAAATCGATAGGTGGATTGCGCCGCCTCATGCCGTCTGCGGCCAATTTGGTGAACATGATATTGGAGGCCAGGGTACAAGAAGCCGCACCTACCTGCAACACGTAATATCTCAACCGGCGCCATTTCGGCTCTTTGGTACCATGCACTCTATATAATAAATAAAACCGCTCCAGATCAAGCTCTTTTCTCAGGATTTGATTGGTCAGTTTTTCTATTTGCATTTCACTGGCAGACAAAGTATTTCCTTGTGCCATCGCCTGTAGTGGGCAAGACACAAGGAATACTTGTACTGCAAGAAATGCGGCTAGAAGGCGGCTCAGCATCTAGTCCAGAAGCGATTTCACGACCAATTTTTGGAAATGTCCGCAAAGCGCTTCACTGGTGGTGAGAAAACGACCGGCAGCAGGGATGCCGCCAATCAAGCCCTTTTGCACCGAGTTGGTGAGAACGTCGTCTTCTTCGCCGACTTCAACGTTGAATTCGATCAATTCTTCAGCCCATTTCTTATCCACACCGGGCGCAAAATATTGTTCCGAGAATCCTTTGGCACGATTGGGACCAAGCGGTCCCCACACATCAAGTGACAAATTGGGGAATCCGGGATTAATATTGATGGTCAAATTGGGCCACAATAAGTGATACTGGTCCTGTCTTACAGATCCTTTGGCATCATAAATTTTTACTTTGGATTTGCCTTCCAGAGCCGACTCACGCACATGACCGACCTGACTGGAGAACCATTCGTATGGTGTCAATTTATAACTGTTTTGATCCACATCAATGGCGGCACTGAATCCCGGGTGAGCCACAGCACAGTGGTAGCACTCAAGATAATTCTCAAGCATTGTTTTCCAATTGGCGTTTGCCTCCCACTCAGATCTTGACCAGCGCTCAAGCTTATCCAATTCGATACCTGAATCTTTCAAAATTTCAAGCACCGGTCCGAAATATTCGGCTATCGGTTTGCAGTTTTCATCAGCATTGGCAAAAACCCAGGGACCAAGTGTGTCAACTTTTATAGAGAGAAGCGGATAGTCGTCTTTGCAGAAATTAGGTTCTTGATCCGAACGTGGTGCCGCTTTCAATTTTCCTTCCAGATCATAAGTCCAGGCATGATATTTGCACTGCATGATTTTGGAATTGCCGCATTCTTTCATAACTTCATGACGGCGGTGTCTGCAGACATTTACAAAACCTTCAAGACCCTTTTCGTTGCGCACCACAACAACAGGAATTTCACCAACATAACCTGTGATGTAGTCACCTACATTTTTGAGAAGTTGAGCCGGACCGACGTATTGCCAGTACTTGCGGAAAATTTTGTGAATCTCCTGCTGGGTGATTTCGTCGCTTGTATACCAATTGGACGGCAGTGTCTCGCCTCGATCAAGGGCATCGATCAGTTCCTTAGATTTGTGCAGGGTTTGCATCGCTCTCTCCTCATATTGTGTTTGTTATGTTGAGTCTTTTAAAATTGATTCCGTTTCTTCTTTTTTGTCCGGTTCGGTCTTAGCCTCTGCCACAGGCTCTTTTCCGTTTCCATTTCCATTGTCTTTTCCGTGACCGTTTCCGGCAGAAGCGCCGGTTTCATGTAAAACTTCACTGTCAGATGTTTCAGAATTGTCAGGGTTCTCAGGATTTTGTGGCTCACTTGTTCCGGCCTCATCAGGAACACCTTTTATGACAAGCGGAATACAAGCAAGCAAAACCAGACTGGTTATGATCAATATTTTTCTAAATGAAAGATGCTCGGCAGCAGTAGAGGCAAATGCGTCTGCACTGACCATTCCCAGACTGTAAGTAATATTGTATATGGCATAAACAGCGGCATAACAGTTCATGCCTTTTCTTTCTACAGCATTACCAAGCTCGGCTGAAGTCGGGTTCAAAACAAAAGCGTATGCAACGTTCACCATGCAAAGACAAATTCCGGTTATCACCAGATTTGGTGATGCAGACAAAAGCGGCAGGCAAATCGCCATAGCCACGATGCCAAATATAATCGTCTTTTTAATGGAGAACTTTTCGGCAACCCAGGCCACAAGCGGATCGGAACATCCATAAATCATTGTTTATATGGTGAAAAGCAATCCGACTTGAGCGGGCGATCCACCTGCATGTCTTAAATGATTGGCCAAAAGAGGCTCAATAATTCCCCAT
>CAZEQP010000777.1:0-2225 GCA_964514345.1 uncultured Candidatus Obscuribacterales bacterium | reverse complement strand
ACTGGACTTTATACATTAGATCTTCTGGAGACAAAGCCGACTTCTGATACAGACTTGCATGTCGTAATTGATCGCTTGCGCAAGAGTGAAGAGATAACAAAATACAATCTACGTTTCATCATAGTAACTGATTACAAAACATTTCTCTCGGTCGATACTAAAACCAAAGATACCCTTGATATTCAGCTAAAAGACCTTCCCAAATTCTTTGATTTCTTTTTACCCTGGGCAGGTCACGAAAAGCAAAAAATCCATAACGAAAGCCAAGCTGATATCAAAGCCGCTTATCGCATGGCTAAACTTTACGATGAGATTTGCAAGGAAAATGAGGGAATGGACGCACCAGCCCGTCACTCTCTAAATGTCTTCCTCTCGCGCCTATTATTTTGTTTCTTTGCAGAAGATACTGAAATATTCCCCCAGATAGGCATGTTTACTAGTTCTATCGCTTCACACACGCTTGAAGACGGAAGTGATTTAAATGTTTATCTGGACAAATTGTTTGAAGTATTGAACATGGAAAAACGATCAAGCATACCTGCATATCTTGATGCATTTCCTTATGTCAATGGCGGATTGTTTGCAGATAAACATGCTGCTCCTAAATTCTCTAGGCAAGCGAGATCGATAATTATCGAAAGTGGTGAACTTGATTGGTCAGAAATAAATCCAGACATTTTTGGCTCAATGATTCAGGCTGTGGTTCACCCGGATTTGCGCAGTGAGACGGGCATGCACTACACTTCTGTAAGCAACATCATGAAGGTGATCGAGCCCCTCTTTTTAACGGAACTTAGGCAAGAACTTAACAAGTACCAAGACAATTCCAGAGAATTGAAAAAATTGCTTGATCGTCTTTATGGAATTAAGATTTTTGATCCTGCATGCGGATCTGGAAACTTTCTTATTATTGCTTATAAAGAATTGCGCAAGCTAGAAATGGATATCTATGAGCGACTCCGTGAGTCAGATGAAGGACAAAAAGTCATCCCCCTACCCAGGATAAGATTGACTCAGTTTTTTGGAATAGAAATTGACGATTTCGCTCACGAAGTGGCAATTTTATCTCTCTGGCTTGCCGAACATCAAATGAACGTGAAATTCAAGGAAAGCTTTGGGCAAAAAGTTCCTGCTCTTCCTCTGAATCCAGGAGGAAATATTTGTTGTGATAATGCCGCACGATTAGATTGGGAGAAAGTTTGTCAAAGAGATAAGAACGCTGAAATTTATATTCTTGGAAATCCACCATATCTTGGTTCTACGTATCAAAATGATATTCAGAAACAAGATATGGACATAGTCTTTTCCGGGGTACGAAACTATAAGAATTTAGACTACATTTCATGCTGGTTTTTGAAAGCTGCAAAATTTATCGAAAAGATGGACGAAGCAAAGTTTGCTTTCGTTTCTACTAACTCCATCTGTCAAGGTGAGCAAGTCGAATTATTGTGGACTTTGATATATAAACTGGGGCTTGAAATATTCTTTGCTCATAGGTCTTTCAAATGGCAGAACAACGCCAAGTACAATGCTGGAGTAACTGTAGCAATTGTAGGCTTAAGAAATGAAGCTATCGGCGACAAACTTTTATTTGCTGGGGATACAGTTCAATCGGTCCAAAACATAAGTCCTTATTTGACATCAGGAAAGAATTTAATAGTCAAAAAATTATCTATGCCCATTTCAAATTTTCCTAGAATGGTCAAAGGAAATCAGGCAATTGATGGTGGCAATTTGATTTTATCGAATGAAGAAAAGAAAGAAATGTTAATTTCACACCCAGAAGTTTCAGTGTTTATGAAAAGATTTGTTGGCTCCAAGGAATTTATAAATGGGATTGAAAGGTGGTGCTTGTGGATTCCAAACAGTCTTTTGGAATTTGCAAAATCTGTGCCAGAAATCAATAAGCGCATAGAACTTGTAAGAAAAATTCGACTTGAAAGCACCGATGAAGGTGCCCGAAAACTAGCTAGTAGACCACATCAATTTCGTGAGTTTACAGCGATAGAGAAAAGTGCTCTTATTATCCCGAGTGTATCTTCCGAGCGCAGAGAGTATATTCCAATTGGCTTTTTAACAAATGATTCGGTAATAAGCAATCTGGCTTATGCAATTTACGATGCAAAACCTTGGAATTTTACCGTAATGGCTTCGAAAACTCACAATCTTTGTGTGAGCGCAGCAGGTGGACGAATGAGCACAGACATTCGCTACTCCTTAGGTTT
>CAZEQP010000776.1:0-2226 GCA_964514345.1 uncultured Candidatus Obscuribacterales bacterium | reverse complement strand
GAGAAAATATATCTGGAAGATTTTAATCGTCGCGAATTCGATGAGTTTCTCAATGACACAATCGAGCAATCAAAGATTGTAAAAGCTGAAATACTTCTTGCAGACGGCAGAGAGAAGGAGGCTTTTGATTGCATCAAGGATTGCATGCAGGATATTGATAAAAATTTGAATTATATTTCTGCTCCGAAATTCATTCTGTACCATCACCTGCTTTGTCGGCTGGGACATGAAAAAGATGCTATTTCTCTAGTTGAGCGTGCCGCAGCTAATAGTGCAAGCAAAAAGCAGTTTGGTGGAAAAGCTTCAGTAGATACTTTGGTAAATGGTCTCACCGGCTATATGCTGGGAAAGATTGACGAAAAAAATTATTGAACATAAAGACCAACTATTACGAAAAATGTTCATTCCATTTGGCGATTGGTCTGTGCGCTTTGCGAAAAGGCGACAAAGTCACAGCACGAAAAGGACTACAAGATGCCGCTATAGAAAATGCCAGAATGTGGAGAGGGGACAAGCTGGCTGAGTATATATTGAAAAAATGGGATGACTGAAGACCCTTACTGACTTTGCTTAATTAACCCGGCTGTGTGGTGATCTTTTAGCGCCATATCTTCCTTACCCATCAAGTTGTAGATGCCGCCTCTAATATCGTAATTTAGCGCCGTTGGATCCAGTTCAATTGCTTTTGTAGCCGCCTTTAAACCTTTTTCCGTGTCGCCTAATCGCACATATGCGTTCGAAGAAATCTGGTAAATTTCAACAATATTCGGATTTATTGCAATAGCCTTCTGGCAGTCGGAAAGCACTTCTTTGAAATTTTCAAGGTTCTGATGTACGTTGGCTCGCCCTACGTAAAGTTCGGCGTTGTTATCGTTTAATGCGATTGCTTTGTTGAAGTCGGCCAAAGCTTTGTCCCAATCTGTTATTTCGGATTCTGCCCACCCTTTGTATCCGAGCGCTTCTGCGTCGTTTTGGTTCAAAGATAAAGCTTTGTCGGCGCATTCAATTGCTTTTTCCCATTCGCCAAGTTTTGCGTGAAGTCTGCAACCGGCAATCCAGACTTGTCGATTATCCGGTGCAAGCGCTGAAACTTTAGCGAAGCTTAGACGCGCATCATTCCACTTCTGGTTTTGAGTGCCAGAGTCAGTCTGCTCTATAAGTGATTTAACAGAATCGGCATCTAATGCTGAAGGCGTACATCCGGTCAGGGATGACAAGATTGCCGCTGCAAGAACTAAGGATAATGAATTCAAGGGAGGTACTGATTGGGAATCTCAGGAACAAGTTGTTTGGCGGCATTTACATCGGCTTGCATTAAATCAGTGCGTCCCATGCGTTTATATGCTCGCGCTCGGTTTATAAGCATGTCGGCCATATTCGGATTTTGATTCAAGCCGACGGTGAATTCCTTGACTGCTTGCTCGTTATTGCCGCGCTTGTATAAAATATAGCCTCGGCTGCAAGCGATTCGCGGATATTTAGCTGCAACTGTCTGTGCTTTATTGCAGTCTTCCCAGGCCTGATCAAATTGTCCAAGATTGGCTAAAGAGTATGAATGAACAAGATAATTATCCGCCGAGCGCGGATTTAATTGGATGGCCCGGTTGGCGTCATTCAGGGCTTCTTGTGTTTGATTGTTGATGTTATACGCATAGGCGCGGGCTGTATATCCTCCCGCTAGATTGGGCGAAATTTCTATGGCTTTGTTTGCGGCCTCGATGGAAGCGCGGACATTGTAACTACGTGATTTGCAAAGGGATGAGATGACATAACCATAAGGGTTGTCTTTGTTGAGGGACAGAATTTTATCTGCATCTTCCTTGGCATTTTGGTAAGAGTCTATGCAGGTGTAGGCGTATCCGCGCACAAAATAACCCATGAGAAGGTTGGGATCTTTATTCACTGCTTTATTGCATAAATCTATTGCTGATTGATACTGAGCATCATTCAGTAAAGTAATTGCTTTGGCAGCCAGTGCTGCAGGCATGTCTGAAGCCATTGAAAGTGCCTTTTCTATGTCGGCTTTGGCCCCGTCGTTCATTCCCAGAGTGGATTCCGCCATAGATTTAAGCACATAAGCCCAGGGTTCTTTGTCGTTCAATTCTATGGCTTTGTGTGCGTCTTTATAAGCTTCTTCCGTTTGTCCGGCGGTGAGATATGCATTGGCTCTTGCCTGGTAAGCAAAAGAATAATTGGGGGCAAGTTTGACAGCGTCATTTGCTTCTT
>CAZEQP010000775.1:0-2227 GCA_964514345.1 uncultured Candidatus Obscuribacterales bacterium | reverse complement strand
ATCATTTATATAGATGAAATAGACAAGATTTCACGCAAGTCTGAAAACACTTCAATTACCCGTGACGTATCGGGTGAAGGAGTGCAGCAAGCTCTACTAAAAATGATCGAAGGAACTGTGGCTAATGTTCCCCCGCAAGGTGGACGCAAGCACCCGCACCAGGAATTCATTCAAATAAATACCAGCAATATCTTGTTTATTTGCGGTGGCGCTTTTGTCGGTCTGGATAAGATAGTCGAAAACAGAGTCAGCCCCAGCCGCAATATCGGATTCGGTACCGAGCGCCCGATGTCCGGTCTTGAGCGCGAAATGAAAGCAAGCAAGATTCTGGTTGATACATCGCCTGACGATTTAATTCGTTTTGGATTAATTCCTGAATTTGTAGGACGTATTCCTGTAATTGCAGTACTTGAAGCTCTTGATCAAGAAGCGCTTGTGCGTATTCTGGTCGAGCCCAAAAACGCTCTGCTCAAGCAGTACAAACAATTGCTTCAACTGGATAATGTCGAGCTTGAATTCGAAGAGGATGCCATCGAGGCAATAGCCGGTGAAGCGCTAAAGCGTAAAACCGGAGCAAGAGCGCTTAGATCTATTGTTGAGGAAATCATGCTAGAAATTATGTATGAAGTTCCCTCGCGTGATGACATCACAGTCTGCAAGATAACCAAAGATCTTGTAGACAAGCGTTCAACAGCTGAACTCTTAGAGATGCCGAAACCGAAGATAAAAGGCGAGAAGGCGTCTTAGACCATACCAGGTCTTAGTTTTAAATAGTGAGTTTAACCAGAGACTTTTTTCCGCTGATTCCCCTGAGGGATGTCGTTGTCTTTCCTCAGATGGTGACACCTTTATTTGTCAGCAGGGCTAAATCCATCGTGGCGTTGGAACAGGCTCTCATGCGTGAAGACAGGCTTGTTGTGCTGGTTGCTCAACGTGAGGCCGAATGTGAAGACCCGGCCCAAAAGGACTTATACCAGGTCGGCACTCTGGCTGAAGTAATGCAGATGCTGAAATTGCCTGATGGAACAGTGAAAGTTCTGGTTGAAGGTTCTTGCCGGGTGGATATAAATCAATTCCGCGAAGACGAACAAATGTTTTCGGTGCAGGTTGATGAATTGCGTGAAACAGTGCGTGATGACCTGGCCACCAAAACATTGATTCGATTATCGGTGGAAAAATTTGAACAATATGTCAAATCGACAAAAAAAATAAATCCGGAGTCTTTGCTTGCCGTTTCAGGAATTGGGCAGCCGGGGCGTCTTGCCGATATCATTGCCACTTATCTGGGACTGGATATAGCCGAGCGCCAGAAATGTCTTGAAATTTCAGAATCGACTGAGCGGCTTGAATATATAGGTCAACTCCTTTCTCGTGAACTTGAGTTGGCAGATCTGGAACAGAAAATTCACGACAAAGTGCGATTCAATCTGGAAAAAACTCAGCGCGAATATTTTTTGCGCGAAAAAATGAAAATCATCCAGGACGAACTCAATCAAGACGGAGAAGCGACAGGCGAAATAGCCGAGTACAAACTAAAAATCCGCAAAGCAAAAATCAAAGGTGTGCCGCTTGAAAAAGCCAACAAAGAATTGCAGCGTCTGGAAAAAATGATGCCGCAGAGTGCTGAAGCTGCAGTTATCCGCACTTATTTAGACACACTTGTTTCTTTGCCATGGTCAAAACGTTCCAAAGAAATAATTGATTTGAATCTGGCTCAAAAAATTCTGGATGAAGATCATTATGGTCTGGAAAAGGTTAAAGAGCGCATCCTTGAATATCTTGCAGTGCGCAAATTATCCAGACAACCGCAAGGGACCATATTATGTCTTGTGGGACCGCCCGGGGTCGGTAAGACCAGTCTGGCTAAATCAATCGCTAAAGCGATGAATCGCAAATTCGCCCGCATATCACTGGGCGGTGTGAATGACGAAGCCGAAATCCGCGGTCACAGACGCACTTATATCGGCGCCATGCCCGGACGCATTATTCAAGCCATAAAACAATCAGGCACCAGAAACCCGGTCATACTGCTTGATGAAATTGAAAAAATGACACGCAGTTATATGGGTGATCCGACAGCCGCAATGCTTGAAGTTCTGGATCCGGATCAAAATGAAAATTTCACAGATCACTACCTTGATGCACCGTTCAGTTTGCGAGAAATAGTTTTCATCGGTACCGCCAATGCCCTTGATTATGTGCCCAGACCGCTTCTGGACCGACTTGA
>CAZEQP010000774.1:0-2231 GCA_964514345.1 uncultured Candidatus Obscuribacterales bacterium | reverse complement strand
ATTCGCGTTTTTCAGGCGAGCCTACTTTCAATTGTTTGGTTTTTTCCACCACTTTTTTCAAAACTTCGTCATACACATTGGCATGAATAATGGCTCTGGAACAGGCGCTGCACTTTTGACCGCCGAATCCGAACGCACTGGCCACAATACCATCCACGGCACTGTCGATATTGGCTGAATCGTCAACAACGATTGAATCTTTTCCACCCATTTCAGCTATCACACGTTTGATCCACAATTGTCCCGGCTGCGGTTTTGCCGCCAGTTCATTTATACGCAGACCCACTTCTTTTGATCCGGTGAAAGCAATAAATCTTGTTTTGGCATTTGTGACCAGGTGATCACCCACGCTTGAGCCGGGACCGGGAAGGAAATTGAGCACACCGGCGGGCAATCCGGTTTCTTCCATCACTTTATAAAACTGATAAGCAATAGCCGGTGTTTCACTTGATGGTTTGAGAATGACTGTGTTGCCGGCAACAATTGCCGCTGTGGTCATACCGACAAGAATCGCCAGAGGAAAATTCCAGGGAGGCACAACCAGTCCAACACCAAGCGGAATATAAGAGAGATGATTCTCTTCACCGGCATAAGGAGTGATTGGTTGAGGCTGGCTCAAACGAATCATTTCACGACCGTAATATTCACAAAAATCAATTGCTTCAGCTACATCACCGTCGGCTTCCGCCCAGTTCTTGCCGATTTCAACCACAAGCCAGGCGGCAAATTCGAATTTGCGTGCGCGCATTATTGCTGCCGCTTTAAAAAGATGACGGGCGCGTTTTTGAGGACACACATTTTTCCATGACTCAAAAGCGGTGAGTGCTGACTGCATGGCATCATCGGCTTCTTTGATTGAAGCCTGAGAAAAATTGCCCACGATTTCGGAGGGATTAGCCGGGTTAGTGGAGGCAAGTTTTTTTTCTGTTTCGACAGCCTTTCCATTTATGTGCAGAGGATAATTTTTGCCCAGTTTAGATCGCACTAATTTCAACGCAGCATTCATGGCATCTTCATTTGCTTTCACTGAAAAATCGGTGAATGGTTCATTTGCAAATTCGGTGATCATTTTTACTAAGCTCCTTGGGCAAGTTATCCTGTGGTGCATAATAAAACGAGCTTTTTCAAATCGGACATGTATTTAGGTAGAATTAGTTGTTGTCTATCTTGACAATGGCTTCGATGATTCATTTTTCTCTTTTCACTTTTTTTGATTTGCCATATCTTTAAATAAGGAATAGGAGGAAGCGCCCGGATGAAAGAGTACCTGGATCTGCTCACGTATATATTGGAAAACGGCGAAGAGCGCAAAGACCGCACAGGCACCGGTACGGTAGGTGTTTTTGGTTTACAGGCTCGGTATAATCTTGCAAAGGGGTTTCCTCTTTTAACCACCAAAAAAGTTCTTTTCGACGGAGTCTTGCGCGAACTTCTCTGGTTTTTAAAAGGTTCGACCAATATCAAAGAAGATCTCAAGCAGTACACTCCAATCTGGAACGCCTGGGCGGATGAGGACGGCGAGCTTGGACCTGTTTATGGTTATCAGTGGCGCAAATGGAACTCTTACGAAAAAGACGATAATGGTCAAATCCATGAAAATCATGTAGACCAGATTAAAGATCTTATTCATTTGATCAAAACAGAACCACATTCGCGCAGACTGATTGTGTCGGCCTGGAATGTGGCCGATTTGAAAAAAATGGCACTGCCGCCCTGTCATTTATTGTTTCAATTTTATGTCAATGAAACGCAAAAGCGGCTTGATTTGCAATTGTATCAACGCTCAGCAGACATGGCTCTGGGAGTGCCTTTCAACATTGCAAGCTATTCATTGCTTTTGATGATGGTGGCACAAGAATGCAATTTGAATCCTGGTTATTTCATCCACACTATGGGCGACGCTCATATTTATCTTGATCATATTGAAGGTGTGAAAAAACAATTGACTCGCACCCCCGGTTCCTTACCCACAGTGACCATAGCTAAAAAACCTTTCTTTGAACTAAAATTTGAAGACTTCCAATTGCACGATTATGTGCATCAAGGATTCATCAAGTTCCCTGTATCTGTATAATCAGCATCATGCGCGAAAGATTTTCTCTGGTTGTGGCATGTGACCTCAACCGCGGTATCGGAAAAGACAATCAATTGCCCTGGAGAATTCCAGGCGATCTCAAGCATTTCAAAGAATTGACCACAGCATCCTCAGACCCCAATCTGCACAATGCCTG
>CAZEQP010000773.1:0-2231 GCA_964514345.1 uncultured Candidatus Obscuribacterales bacterium | reverse complement strand
CGTCATTGATGTCGACTCCCCGTTCACGAGAAATCCAGGCCACGGCACGATACATGGCGCCGGTATCTATATAAAGATATCCCAGTTGGGCTGCCACCATTTTTGCTACGGTCGATTTACCGGCTCCGGCAGGACCGTCAATCGCTATTTTCATCAGGGCGCGGACACAAACATCTTTTTCCACCAGGGAAGAGCAAGATATGCCTCGTACTGTTCTTTGTGCGCCTTCAGAGCCTGGCGAGCGTCTTCCAGTTCCTCTTTGAGAATCTGGGTCTGGGTGCCGCGCATCTCAAGTAATCTCATGGAAGAAGCCATCTCATGCATTTGACGCAAATCTTCCAGATGCATCAAACGTTCGGTGGCCAGCTCTTTTTGAGTGTCCGCCAGTTCGCGCAGTAATTTTTCCACATCGGAAGCGCGGTCTATAACAATAGTCGGATGTTGTTCGAAACTGTTCTCCATGGCATTTTCAGCCACTTTCACCAGTTCGTTGCCTGCTTTCTTTCCGGCTGACAAAAGTTTTTCCAGTGAAAAACCAAAATCTAGAGTGCTCTTGGAGCTGGACTCTTGAGCCGGAGATTCGCTTTTTGCCGATTGTGTTTCAGTTTGACCTGGATTCATATCTGTTTCTTGGGTGCGTGGTTTCAGCAGGTTAGTGGTGCTGCGTCTGATTCTGAAACCGGGTGGCGGCAAGATGCGCCATTCGACTTGACCGTCCAGTTTCATTTTGCGTGCTTTCCAACCTTCAGGAAGCCTATTGCCCCAGCGTCCCGAGATGCTGCGTTCAATGGCGCGCACTGATTTGCCCAGGATACCTGCAGCTTCTTCCATTGTCAGTGCCGGTCTTGGCACTTCGTAAGAATAAATTACATCACCAGAGTCTGAGCAGGACTCGTCGCCCGGCTCACCGAGCGGTAAGTCTGAATCGTCAGTGTATTCGTCTTCGCAATCTGCGTCTTGATACTGACGCGTTTGGGGTGCTGGAGAAAAATCCTGTCCGGAAACTCCCGATTCTTCCACATCTACAACTGATTCTGTCACGGCTTCCGAATTGGCTTCCAGTGCCGGTGTTGTCGTAGGCACATCTGTGGTCTGGCTCATTTTGCTCTCTTCTCCACCCTAAGGCATTTCATTGAATCAATTGTCGGATCTATTTATAGAGATGACAAATTACATGTTTGCCACCTTCTTGGCAAGCTTGCTGGAATTTTCAGAGGCGATCCTGAAAAGGAAGAAGGTGACCTGGTTTTGACCCCTTGCCACCTTCTTGCGAAGCTTAATTTTTGTACAAATTTTTACTTAATTAAGCGTGATTCAGCTTTCGCCCAATCCACATTGCTGTGGAAAGCTTCGATGTATTTGGGACGATCCACCGGTTTGTAATCACGGAACCAGGCATGCTCCCACACATCCATTACAAGAATCGGCACGAATCCGGCAACGACGCCGTCTTCATGCATATTGATCCAGTGGTTGGAAAGTGTTTTGGTCACCGGGTCCTGGAACAATATGGCCCAGCCCACACCGCGCATGGCGCCGACTTTGAAAAAGTCGTTCTTCCAAACATCAATGCTGGTGTAGGTTTCGGTGATCAGTTTGCCCAGAGCGCTCGACTCTTTCAGCTCGCTTCCGCCTGTTTTCATATTTTCGAAGTAATACTCGTGCAAGCGCATGCCGTTGTATTCAAAACCGTAGCGGCGCTTCAGCTCTGCGTATTCAGGGGTGCCTGATTTTCCGCCTTCTGTCAGTTCAATGACTTTCTGATTGAGTGTGTTTGTGTTGGTGACGTAACCTTCGTACAGTTTGAAGTGTATTTCGAGGGTTTCGTTCGATATGCCGTTCAGGTCTTTCAGTTTGGAAAAGTCCTGAGCTTTATATGGGTTGTACGAAATTTTGTGTTGTAGCATTTCAAGCTCCTATGCAAGACAGTGGAGTGCTCGGTGCCTAAGAAATCCGAGTCTCCTCACAAGGACCTATAGTGATAGCATAAAAAGCTTCTCAAGATGGGCTAAAAAGCCCGGGAAACATTAATTCGAAACCCAAATCTGTCAGTAATAAACACTGACAGTGACTTTAGTTCAATGGAAAAGCTTCAATTAGATGTATATGCAAAAAAGTGTATGTTTCTCGAAACGTACCATGATGGAGCGATGGAAGAGTAAAAGGTGGTTCCG
The DNA here is from genome assembly GCA_964514345.1 of uncultured Candidatus Obscuribacterales bacterium. Lineage (GTDB taxonomy): Bacteria > Cyanobacteriota > Vampirovibrionia > Obscuribacterales > Obscuribacteraceae > Aved-18. Next base: position 57 of record CAZEQP010000773.1, on the reverse strand, counting down.
CCAGAATCGATCTGCTCTTGAGAGAGGTTTCCTTGATTTGTGTTTGAAATTGTCTTT
>CAZEQP010000772.1:0-2237 GCA_964514345.1 uncultured Candidatus Obscuribacterales bacterium | reverse complement strand
TTGACGGCACTCCTGAAGAAAAACATGACCTGGCGGTGGCTGCCAGTCCCATAAGTTTTGCCAGTCCAAACGACCCCCCATTTTTAATAATGCATTCTGAAGGCGACCCCATAGTGCCTTTTGCACAGAGTCAAGAGCTTTATGACGCGTTAAGCAAAGTCAAAGCCGATGTGCAGCTCATTAAAATTCCAGGTCAAGAGCACGTTTTCATGGATGAAACGAATTTTCGCAAAGCCATCGATTTCTTTCAAAGCAAGCTGAATAAGGCTGTAAAATAAACGGGTGCCCCTCCCTAAGGACATATTCATATAAGATGTGCGGCATTATTGCAATATCCGGCAGTGATTCGGCAGCCTACGAAGTATTCTTCGGACTGATGAATTTGCAGCACCGCGGGCAGGACGGAGCCGGCATTCTTACTCTGGAAACCAAAACAGGCGATTTCCACATTCACAAAGCCTCCGGACTGGTGGAAAACGTCTTTTCGGAGCGGTCTTTCAAAAATCTTAAGGGCAAAGCGGCTCTCGGTCATACCAGATATGCCACCATCGGCGGGAGTGACCCCAATATGCTTCAGCCTTTTCTTGATTATGACAAAGGTATTGGACTTGCCCATAACGGAAACATAGTCAATTTTTATAATCTGCAGGAAAACTGGCTGGCTCAGAAAAATGCACGCAACAAACAATGTGTCTCCGACTCTGAATTGATATTGCGCTTGCTGACAGACAAAACAGAGGGAAATCTGAATGCAGAAAAGTTGTTCAGTGCCCTGGAAGACATCATGCAACAACTGGTGGGTGGTTATGCCGTTGCCGGCATCACTAAATCAGGAGCAGTATTCGGATTTAGAGATCCGCACGGAATAAGACCTTTAGTCATCGGTAAAAAAACGCAGAACAACGAAAACGTATTTGCTCTTTCAAGTGAAAGTGTGGCTCTGGGATTTCTGGGATTCAATGAAATAGAAGAAGTTCAGCCTGGAGAGGCAATTTATATAAGCCCGGATGGTAAAGTCTCAAAAAAAATAATTCAAAAAGATTCAATTTCTCCCTGTATGTTTGAATGGGTTTATTTTGCCCGGGTTGAATCTGAATTTTCTGGTCAATCAGTATACAGAGCGCGTTTTCGACTGGGTCTTTTACTGGCCGAACAATTGAAAAAATCAGGATTAAATCCGGACATTGTGGTGCCTGTACCTGAAACAAGCCGAGCATCAGCTATTGCTCTTGCTGAAGGTCTGCAGATTCCTTTTCGCGAATTGTTGATCAAAAACAGATATGTGAACAGAACTTTTATTCTGGATGACCAGCAATCAAGACAGGAAGCCATAAGGCGCAAACTTTATCCCATTGCAGAAGAATTCAAAGACAAAAGTGTTCTTGTAGTCGACGACAGTATTGTGCGAGGCAACACAGCCGCTCAAATAGTACGGCTCATCCGTCAATCAGGGGCTCGAGAAATCACTTTAGTCTCCACTTGCCCACCTATTTCCAGTCCCTGCTATTACGGCATAGACTTTCCCAGCACCTCCGAGCTTATAGCTTTTGGGCGCAAAGAAGAAGACATAGCAGAAGAACTGGGAGCCGACAGAGTCATTTATCAAAGTCTTGAAGGCTTGCAAAAAGCACTTGAGTCCAAGAATTTGTGCATGGGTTGTTTGACCGGAGTCTATCCCACCAATGTGGAAGAGGGTCGCGTTTTTGGTGCCGCACGAGCCAAGGACCGTATTTCCAGAGGAGAGACCAACTGAGCATGAATAAATTGCAAACAGCAAAATCTCTTGTGTACGAAGGCTCGGTAAAAAAAATCTGGAAACCGGATGCACCTGAAAAAGGGGGCGTTTTATGGTTTGAATTCACTGACGCCTACTCGGTTTTTGACTGGGGCAAAATGCCTGATGATATTGAAAACAAAGGCACCAGCCTGACCTTGATGGGCGAATATTTTTTCCAGTACTTTGCTCAGCACAAAGTATGGGAAAAGTTGAAAACAATCGATCTTGGTCTGGATAAAAACTGGCTTGCCGAGCGTTTCGCACACGAGTCTTTTAAAAACTTGTGCCGCTCCGGCTTGCCGCATCATTTCATCCAGTCAGTAAATAATCAGTATCTGGAAGTGGTTCAGGGAATTGTGCCGAAAGCAACACCTCATGCGATATCGGGTATCAAAAGCAGTTCAGTGTTTGCATATGAAAATTTGCCTTCATCCAAAAATGAAGGCTCAGGCAAAAAATT
>CAZEQP010000771.1:0-2245 GCA_964514345.1 uncultured Candidatus Obscuribacterales bacterium | reverse complement strand
TCGCCCACTCGCCCGGCAATCGCTTCATATAAGACCGGGGTGTAAGTCATGTGCCAGGCGGCATACTCAGGTACAGCCGGCTCGACTACATTCATGACTGTAAATTCGGTGTTTGCTTCCCAGGTGCGGCTGACGACTGAATCAAGCGCTGCCTGCGAATATTCCGAATCATCTACGGCTATAAGAATTTTCAATTCAACCACCTTCCTGTCCTGGTTTTTAGGCTTTATTCTTGTCCGTCAATGCTTCCTATTACGATAATAGCGCACATTCAGCTTTTCGATTTTTCAAGACAGAGGGCGCAAGCCGTGGCCAGCAAGGCTAAATTGAAGATTGAATAAGGCAAAAAGGCATAATAAGTCTCGCGCAAAGCCGCCATAGCCACCAGATAAACGGTACAAAAAATGGGATAAAAGGCAAGTTCCAGGACCCATAATTTTTCCAGCGGTTTTTGAGTAAGTGTGTTCAGTGTGAGGGCTGCCGGAATAGCCAGTAACATACAGTCATACATGTGTGAGTGAGGTCCCAGTGAGAGACAGGCAATTATAAGAATGGAAAAAAGCATAAATTGATTTTCATTCTTGAATTTGTAAAGGAGCCAGCCGCAAGCCATCAGTGCCAGAAAAGATATTCCTAAAGAAAACAACAACAAAATTTGTGCCGGCAGAAAAATAGATAGAAGCCCGCGCAAATTGACCATGTGCGAAACCAGATGCTCAGCCTCAGGAGCCGTGGTGTCTGTGGCAATCACATAATGAATATATCCAAGAACACCTTCAAGACTTGAAGCCCAGACGGCAAGGAGCAAAAGTATTAACTCGCAGCAGGCACAAACTAGCAGCAGTTTGATTCGTTTGCCGATTAAGGCAGGGATGCACATGAAGACGGCATAGTGCGGTTTAATCGTAATCAGAGAAAGAAAAATTCCTGCCGGCGCGTCTTTTCCTTTCACAAAAAAGTAAATGTACAAAGAGAACAATCCAAACAAAATTCCGGTCGGTTGTCCCACTAAAAAGGAACGCAAAAAAGGTGGAGAAGAAATTGCACCAAGAGTAATCAAAGCGGCAATTAGTTTGGCTTTTCCCGGTTTCTCGGGGGCACTGAGACGGCACAAAAGTGAAATGCCTGAAACAAGCATAATCCAGTTTAGTATGTTCCAGAACTGGAAAGCTTGAGGGTAAGGAAGACGCGAAAGTGGAAACATGAGTGGTAGCACATATGGTGGAAAGTCAATGGCGTGCGCCGGTGGAAGAAGTCCCTGCTTGCCACCAAGTATAATGTCATCAAAAAGCTTTTTCTGATTGGGATAAGAATAGAATTCACGCGAATCCTGAGAGAACGCCACTCTCCCGCACAAGTAATATTTGCTGAAATCAATGAATTTCATGCTGTCATTCTCGACTTTGGCGAGAAATGCCGGGGCGGGAAATTCTTCAATTACCAATTTCAAATTGAGCCAACTGAAAACAAGTAAAATCAGAGCATAAAAAATTACGACTATATTGCCTAGAAGGTTTTTCTTAGAGTCAGTCAGGGTTTCCATAAAACTAGTAGTTTACAGCAGCAGAAGCTCGATTGGCAGCCGCTTCGGCTCTGTTTGCCTGAGCTCTGGCCTGACTCACATAAGACTGACATTCAGGAATGGAACCACCGCGGCTGTATGCTCTGTCCGCACAAGCTCTGGCGTTGTTTGCCGCATATCTTGCTTCATTGGCGTTTGAGCGGCGGGCACCTTTATCCGAGCCGTAGCCTGCTTTAGAGCAATAAAACTCTGCTTTGGACGCCTGACTTGTGGCATTGCTCAATTCATATTTAACTGCACCCAGAGCGCTTTGAGTTCGTGCTTTTTCTTGAGGGGATCCAGGCGGACCTGAAGGAGTATTACTGCCCTGGTTTATAGCTCGCAGCAATTGCAGAAAGCCGCCACCCCTGCCCGCTCCGGCGCCTCCAAAGGGAGCCGCCCCTGGCATCATTTGTTGTTGCATTTGCGCATTGGGTTGCATTTGCAAATTTGGCTGCATTTGCACGCCCTGTCGCATGTTCACCCCCGGTGGTACATAACATGGGGGATTCATCATCCCAGAAGTGCCGCCGACTCCAAGTCCCTGAACTGGCATTTGCCCGTTTCTAAAAACTTGTCCTTGCATCTGAGGCGCCTGCTGTCCGCTTACAGGCACATTATTCCAGTTGCTGTTGCTCACTTGATCCAGCATGCGTTCCATATTGTTTGACTGGGCACTGGCAG
>CAZEQP010000770.1:0-2254 GCA_964514345.1 uncultured Candidatus Obscuribacterales bacterium | reverse complement strand
CATGATTCTGTCCTCATCATGGTTCTGAAATAGCACAATTTTTTTGAGTACTGTTATTTCAAGTTGACAACGCAGACGCCAACATCTTCCTGTCCTGATTTGGAAACTGTGACTACAAAAGGCAATTGACTGGCTTCAATTTCATGAGGCACCGAAAGTTTCCAGACGGCATTTCCTTTATCGTCGGCATATTGCTCATGCGGTTCCACCACACTGGCTATGTGCTCATTTGAGGATTCGATTCTGCACAGAGCACGCGCTTTAGTCTTGACTTTTATTTCAATCAAGTCTCCGCGACTGCTCAATTCAGGAGCCGTCACTGCAGCGTCAATCCGACCGCTCAGCCCGCTCATAGGAACGGCCACGACTAATAATCCAAAAAAAATTAATCGACCGACCAATGCCACGAATTTTCTCCACTCCCGCAATTAATTTTAGATAGCTCATATCGCCGTGTCGTCGGGGTTTCGAGCCTTAAGCGTCCGTAAAATCACTACAATTAGACTATTAATTTAGCTTATAAAAAAAGCCGCCATGAGAGAGAATAGAAATGAGCTTTTGGAGAAAAACTTGAGCCAAACAGAAGAGTCGCTGCCCCAGAAATACAGGTCGGTTTCAGAGCTGGTGGAAAACACTATGCGCAAATTGTCCGGCTCAGAGGATCTCGACAATATTCTGGCTGAGTTGAAAGCCTGTGGCGCCGAACTTGAAAGTCAGGAGAAGGAAATTGACCAGGCGCACAAACAGCTTTTACTTCAGCAAAAGCGATACGAGCAACTGTTTAATTCGGCTCCGGATGGCTATCTCACCACTACCGCAAACGGATTGATAACAGACTGCAATCTGGCTGCCGCCACTTTGCTTGATATGCCCCGACTGCATCTTGTGGGCAAATCGCTGTCCGCTTTCATAGTCATCGAAGATCGGCTTTTGTTGAAAGAAAATCTTGCCGCTTGCCTTGAAAGCGAGAGTCCCAGACGATTCGAAACTCAGCTTCAGGATGCCAACGGCAGAAAAATAACCACATTTGTCACTCTCACTTGTCCACACACAGATGGCAACGAAATTCAAGAATTGCACTGGCTCTTTCAAGACATCAGCTCTCGCATTCACGCCGAAGAAAAACACTCACAACTGACTGCCATTGTCGAATCCTCAAATGATGCGTTGATCAACACCACGGCAAACGGTGTCATTACAAACTGGAACGAAGGCGCCGAGTATCTTTTCGGTTATGACAAAGACGAAATGCTCGGCCAGGCTTTTGTGAATCTGGTGCCGGAGGAAGTCAAATCAACCATTTTCGAAATTTTCAACAAGCGCAAAACAAAGACCCTGAACGAACTGGACTTTCCTATCCTGGCTAAATATGACCAGAAAAAATACGTCAAATTGATTCTCACCCATGTCAAAGACCGAAAAGACAAGGTGTCCGGCTATTCAGCCGTTTTCAGGGACATGACGGCTGAAAAGCAGAACGAACAGGACATGCGTAATTATTTGAGCAAACTAGTCGACATCCAGGAAAAGGAGCGCGCCCGTATAGCCCAGGAATTGCACGACGGCACCGGTCAGCACCTGGCTGCAGTAGGGCTTTTTCTGGGGGCAATAATCAACAATTATGACCAGACAGTTCCCATTGAGAAAAAGCTGGAAAATCTGCAACTGATGATAAAAGAGCTGGGCAAAGAAATACACAATGTGGCCTGGGAATTGCGCCCGCCCTCCCTTGACAAGCACGGACTGGTGCCGGCTCTCAAGCATTACGCTGAAATCTGGTCCAATCGCACAGGCGTTCAGGTTGAATTTCTTGCAACAGGCATGGATGAGGTGCGGGCGGCATCGAGTATAGAAACTGCGCTATTTAGAATAGTTCAGGAGTCTTTTACAAATATAGCCAAACATGCACGAGCCAGTAAGGTAAATGTTATTTTGCAACAACACAAGACCGAGATACACCTTGTAGTGGAGGACAACGGTGAAGGTTTTCATTCTGAAAACGAAAAGAAAGACTCTGGACAGAGCATGGGGTTATCCGGTATGAAAGAAAGAGCCTCTCTGGCTGGAGGAAGCTTTCAAATCGAATCCAGTCACGGACATGGAACAGCAATTTTTGTGCGAGTACCTTTTGAGAAGCGAGATTAGAACATGATAAAAGTATTTTTGGCCGACGATCACGAAGTATTGAGGGACGGCTTACAAGCTCTCATCCAGAATACCGACCGACTTGAAGTGGTCGGAGAACCCGATGACG
>CAZEQP010000769.1:0-2257 GCA_964514345.1 uncultured Candidatus Obscuribacterales bacterium | reverse complement strand
AGGCATTTCATCTTCAGCTGCTTTTATCGTTCCCACCCTTTTATTTCCAAATATGTTTCTTGAGATGGACCCGTGGCTCATCTCGGTCAAACCAACAAGCATCGTAGAAGATAGTATTGAAGACCGGGATTGTTACCTCATAAAGGGTACGCGTAAATCGAGCGAAGATTATTCAATATGGATAGACCAAGAAATTTTATGCATTCGGCGCATCCTTCAGTTGCACAGAATCACTGTAGAAGATTTAGACAAAATGAAAGCATACATGCAGGAAATGATTAGAGAAGGTAATTTTGAAAGCCATCTGATACCTGAAATTAAGCCCTTTGAATACACCTCTGAACACAACTATGTGGACATCAGAATCAATGAAACCATCAACTCCTGCGACTTCGAGCAGAGATTTACTGATTAGCTAGTTGCAGCTGTAATCAAGTCTGGTACAATGTCTCTTTGCGAATTTGGCAGGAGACGGAAATGGCTACCATTACAGTTGTGGATGAAATCACCGCATTAGAAGAAAGTTTGAGACAGGCAGAGCTTGGACCGGACCCGGCGTGGTTTGAAAAACATCTGGACGACAAAATCATAATGGTCACCGAAGGCGTCGCCACTTTCACTAAAGAGAAGGTAGTTGCCGCCCATCAGCCCGGCGCCGCGCCCAAATTCATTAATGTGACGATGACAGACATGAAAATTATTGACCACGAAAATGGCGCCGTAGTCACATGCAAAGGCTCTTACGAAACTCCGATGGGCACCCACAATTTAAGATTCATGCGAGTCTGGGTGAAAAAATCATCTGGCTGGAGAATCGTTGCAGGAACTGTTTCTTAGTTTTTTAGTGACTTATTGCCTTCGTCTTTAAGCTCTTCGACTGCATCTTCCGAACTTTTTATTCTCTCCACATCGTTGTAATCGGTCGATCTAAATTTGCCGTTTTTCTTGGTGATCAATCGTCCCATCATAAAAACATCGGTGCGGTGCGTCCCCACAGGAAAATCCAGAAGCCGTTTTCCTTCAAGCGATTCAATGCTCTTTTTAATCATGGCATCGAATTTGGAATCGCCTGAAGAAGATTCAATTTTCACGTCTTTTATTTTTCTATCTGCTGCAACCGAAAAAGAATAAGTGGCACCAATTCCTTGCGGAAACTGAGGCTTAGGTGCCATTCCCACCTTCAAAAACATTGGTCCAATTTTTACGGCATCGCCACCTTCAAGCAGGATGCAGAACTTAGCCCAAACTGCTTTCATCACATCATTGCGCCAGTTATCCCAGAGGACAGAAAAATCTCCACTACCTTCTTTTACATTTACCGATTTCTCGATAGTCGCCTTTAGGGGCTCAGGAACTGCCGCTGCGTCGGCTGCGTATGCAGCACTGGAAGTGAAAATTGCCAAGCCGACTAAGATTATTCGAATCAAATTCATATTCAAAATGTCTTCAAAGAATACGTAGTACTGCGACCGCCACCTGAATCTTTCTGCAAAATAGAAAGACTGATAAGTTCGAGGATATCACGATGAGCAGTATCTTGCGAACACTTAGCTATTCTTGCCCACTTTGAAGAATTCAAATTCCCCTCAAAACCATCCAGCAATTTGTTTATTACTTTTCGCTGTCGATCATTGAGTGGTGTTTTTTCCACTTTGTCCCAAAAACGAGCTTTGTTAATCACAGAATCTTGAACTATTTGCGCAGTTTCAATAGCCCGATCAAGACATGCCAGATACCATTCAAGCCATTTTGTGATATTCAAAGAGTTTTTCTGAGTTCGCTCAAGTATTTCATAATACGTCTTTCTTTCAGCACAAATCTGCGAAGACATGCTGTAAAAGCGCTCAGTCGTATCATCCGAACGCGCCAAAAGCAGATCCGCGATGGCTCTTGCTATTCTTCCATTCCCATCTTCAAAAGGATGAACAGTGACAAACCAGAGATGGGCGATTCCCGATTTGATTATTTTGTTGTCGGTAGTTTGTTCAAACCATTTGATAAATTCACGCATTTCTTTGCGCACCAGATTAGCCGCGGGCGCTTCAAAATGTACTTTCTGTCGCCCGATTGGACCGGAAACTACTTGCATCGGATCCTGTTTTCCATCTCGCCATTTTCCAACCGACAAAGAAAACAATCCAGTGGTGGCATCTGGAAAAAGAGATGAATGCCAGGAGTATAGCCTTTCTGCGGTCAAAGGTTCTCTATAATTTTTTGTCGAGTCCAAATTCATATCCACAATTCCATCCACTTCCGG
>CAZEQP010000768.1:0-2261 GCA_964514345.1 uncultured Candidatus Obscuribacterales bacterium | reverse complement strand
GGAATTTCTTTTTCTTCCTTGAGTTTGCTGAAGTCAAACTTCAAATCGCCGTGTTTAACTGAAAATTCTTTCTTTACAGGTGAGCGGTTTTCGGCTCTGGAAACAGCATTGAGCAATACGCTGTAACTGGTGAGACAAGTTGCAACTGATGCGGGATCGGCTGAAACTCCTTTGTTGAATATGTCTATTGCAGACTTGTACAATTTTTGTGAACCGTCAGCATCACCCTGATAAGCCTTAAGCGTTGCCAGATTGGACATATTGATGGCAGTACCTTTAGTGTCAATCAATCCGGCGGCTTTTCGCATTTTTAGAGATGTGGTTGTGTACGTCTCGGCTGTTTTAAAATCTTTTCTAATTCCATAAAGCATTCCCAGGTTGTGAAAAAATGTGGCAAGTGTGCCCATATCGTCATTTACAGTCAAAAATTGATTGTCTATCGCATCCCGGTAAGCCTTTTCAGCCTGATCAAGCTGACCCTTTTCTTGATAAATGCGACCAAGGTTATGAATCAAAGTTGATTTTTCCGGACAAGAAGGTCTGGCCATCCGCCTGTAACGATTCAATGCTTCGCTGGCATATTTTTCGGCTTCGTCCAACTTATTTTGATGACGTTTCATGCGTCCCATCATATTAAGACAGCTTATTGCCTCAGGGCTGATTTTTCCATGCTTCATTTCACTCAAGCGCAAACCACGCTCCAAGAGCGGTTCGCTGGCATCGTAGCAACCCTGGTCGTACAGACAAAAGCCCAGATCTCTTACGCTATCAATGAGCATTTCGTTGTTTTCACCGAATGTTTCAGCAAGTGTGAGTGCTTGGCGCAAATATTTCTCGCGTTCTTTGTGCTTGCCGGCATTTCTTGAGTCCATCGCTTTCATCTCAAGCTCAATCCATTTTTCAGAATCGGCTTTACTGGGAGCTCCAGCCCAGGATGGGCAAACTGAAAAGATGGATAGGGCTAAAGTAAAAGCTATTACAACTTTGTATCTCATTTATGTTCTTCCTCTTTTTGCTCCACTTCTTTAATCAGGTCATCTGGTCGCGATTGCCATGCTATATCACGTTTGCCGCTGTATCCCATAATTACCCAAGGTGCAGCTGATGCCAGAGCGCTAATTGCTGTTTCGATAGAATTTGCCTTGTTGTCTTTGATGCGAATTGTTCTTTTGTCTTTTGTGCAAATGACTAGACACGGGGTCTCTGCGCTGCCTGCTTTGCCTGCTGTTTGATAAACCCATACTAAATCGGATAATGTCAGCACCGCTAAATCATAATCTTCAGGATATATAACCCATTTGTCCGCAATAGCAATGGTACCAGCATCGGTACTATTGGGACCCAATAATTTTAAAAGTTGGTCAATTCTAAATGCCACTTCCCTCGGGTCACCATAACGAGACAGTGAGCGGGCTAAGACACCATTCACCTGATCCTTTTTAAGAGAACCGGCTTTTCGAAATGTCAATAAGCCAAAACCGGTGAAAAGGAACAGGCAAACACCTAATGGGTTGAGTGCCCCTTTAAATGATGAAGTCTCTTCAAGCATCATAGGCAACAAAGTTTGACTCATCCCCGGGCGAATGTTTTCCAAATCCAGAGAGAGTCCGTCTTTCATGTCTTTATCTATATTTCTCAATTTGCCGGTGTAGCTCTGAGCAATCTTGCCCTCATGCGATTGGATGGTAAGCATGCCATCTTTAGTGGGGAGCAAAAGATAATGATCGTCATAATATTCTGAAGTGATCTTGCCTGTTTCATCTTTGGTGATATATTTCAACCCGTAAGGCGTTTGAATCGCAGCATTGATACCAGATACGGTGAGAAAATATTTCCAGGCATTGTCGGGATTTTTGATCTTGCGCAATTCTCCTTCAGGCAACTGAAACGGTCCGGAAAAGCAGTTGTAGGCGTAACGGACATTGAATGCGATAAAGCCGATGACGACTAGAAAGAAGAAGCACCCGTAAAATCTTAAATTGAATGCAGAAGTATCGCGGAAATCACTGATTGATGTAATTTTCATCCCTTATACTGCTTCCTTTCGGGTATTATTTCACCAGGGGAATACAAGTTTATCAAAGTATGGCTAAGCGGGGCTAGTATGAAAATTCATGGCATAGAAGGCATTTCAGAAGAGGAAATGGATGAGCTGCTTAAGAAAGGCGCTAAATTTGTTGTATTTGAATATGTAATTTCGGTGATTTTTCTGACCATGACCCGTACTAGCGATGTTTATTTCATTCGCCCTGGCGAAATCG
>CAZEQP010000767.1:0-2262 GCA_964514345.1 uncultured Candidatus Obscuribacterales bacterium | reverse complement strand
TTATGCTAAGTAATAGGAAAGTAATTCCGAACCAGCTTAAAAATGGTGATACCAATGACCATCGATTCACAAAGATCTCTTGCTCGATTAACGATTGAAAACCTGAAACTCCGGCGATTGGAAGATGAAGGTGAAACATACGAGTCCACCCAACCTGAAGTTATCCTGGAGGAAAACATTGATTCCGATATGGAAACTCAAGATCCCAGCAATCTCAATTTGCGCTCATCAGATCAAAATTTGCACTCCCGTGAAGTTGACAAATCAGCCCTTACATTTTGGCGCCACGACAAGGAAAATCATGTCGACGAAGGAGCTTACACTAATCAGGATAAGAAAAAGATTTACGAGCAGTATCGAAATCTAGACACGCCTGGCATGGGATTAGAACTTGAATGTCTATCTTCCTTCCTTGGATCAGCCAATAAAAACAGAATAATCAAGAATTATTTGACCGGCGAACAACACTCCAATTTATCCAATACCAAAGGCAAGAGTGAATAAGCTGAATCCTTATCTTATACGCCTGGTGCTCACTGCCGGAGCCATTTATTTCGTTTTTCCCATGATTCCCGGGGTGATGTTTGAAGGAGACTTTGCCCTTGCTTTATGCGGCGGCATTTTGTTTTCTTTCCTGGGTTGGGTTGTAGAAACAATTGATACCGCTTTCAGTGACTTTGTCACTGTCGACACATTTTGGATATCATTACAGATCATAGTTCCACTCTGGTTATTCGGATTCTTGATTCTTCCTGTCATTGTACTCAGATTCTTAGCAGAGCTAAATCCTTTAATACTTCATTTTTCCGGATGGGGTCCTGCAATTTGCTGTGGAGTGATTATGCTATTCTTTGCTCTTGCCACCAGGGGTAATATTAATGAAAATGGGCAACACCATCTGTTTCATCCACCCTGGAAATCAACCCCAGTATGCATCAATTCCTCCTCCGCAATATCTCGCACATAAACAAGCACGAACACGTCACGATCACTGTTCAAACAGGAAGGACATTTCAAGCTGTCGTTAATGAGCTCAAAAATAGCAAAACACTCAGAGCAATAATATCTACCGCTAGTTGGCGGTTTGCCGATCATTGTTTGATTCATAATAGTTCCTTCTCTGTAATTCGTACATTCAACTTAGCACCTGTCAAGTGAAGACTAGGTGAAGGTATCTATGAAATACAAATTTTCACCCAATTTTCACAATTCAGCGGGAAAATAGAAGTATATGTTGGTAGAGGCTGGTCGGAAATGACACCTGAAGCCGTAATTGTATTCGGCTGTGTATTTTTTATATCTTTTGTATGGCACACCATGGGAATCACCATAGGTTACCATCGACTTTTAACTCACCGTTCTTTTAGCTGCTCCAAGGTGGTGGAATATTTTTGGGTGCTGCCTGCTTATTTAGCTTTTGAAGGTTCTCCGATCTGGTGGGTAACCATGCATCGAGCCCATCACCGATATGAAGATACTCCTCTTGATCCGCATTCTCCCAGATATGGATTGTTGCATGCACATACAGGATGGATGTTGGAAGGTAATTATTTGGACCACATAGATCCAAAAGTACAGACAAAAGATTTGATAAACGATCCTGTTTATCGATTTCTTGAACAAAGCGGAGATTGGCATCGCGCACATGTTTTAACATTCATAATTGGAATGTCCTTCCGAATTTTAATCCTTCTATTTTTTGGCTGGGTACCGGCATTAGCCAGCTTATTAGCCGGTGCAGCGGCTTTGCAAGTTCCACTTCTTTTAAATGTGGTATGTCACATACCACAGCTTGGATACAAGACATATTTCACACCGGATGACAGCGTCAATGTCTGGTGGGTTGGATTGCTGGCTTTTGGCGAAGGCTGGCATAATAACCATCATGCCAGTCCGGGTTCGGCCAGAACCGGAATGAAGTCGCACGAAATTGATTTATCCTGGCTAACAATAAAGCTAATGAAAAAGCTGGGGCTAGTATGGCGAGTGAATGAAGTCACAGAAGAACAGCATTTAAGACTGGAAGAGACCCGAAAATTTCAACATCGCTTGCATGTCTGAGGCAAACTATTTAGACGCTGTTTTCATTTTAACTGCCAATTTTTTCTTAATATCAACTATCGCTTTCTGAGTAGCTGTTTCTCCGGCCAAGATTGCTTTGCGCGCATCATCCGGATGACCATTAATCATCGGTATGCCACTCACATCCGGATTTATGACTATATCGGCAAAAGGCAACTGATGAGCGTCTGAAACCGACAT
>CAZEQP010000766.1:0-2267 GCA_964514345.1 uncultured Candidatus Obscuribacterales bacterium | reverse complement strand
AAGTCTTCACTGACAAGAGGCTCGCCTTTTTGTATTTCCAATTGGGCAAAAGTGGGATCCTGCTGAATCATGTACCAGCAACCGCCACAGGGGATGGCAAAAAGGAGAAAGGCAAGGGCTATATACAAAATGTTCTGCCTTACCAGCGCCGGAAAACCAATCCACAAAAAATGGAATAAGTCCTTCCACCGATTTTTATCCCTCTGATAAACTTGGTTATGAGCTCTCACCACCAGGTTGTTGAGATAACCCTCCACTTCCGCCCCCAGCCTGAGAGCACGCGCCCGCGAAAGGTCCGCCGAAGTAACTCTGTAAAGCCGTCCGAGGTCTTTCAACTGAGCATTGTCAAGCTTGCTTATACCCGAACGATCGAGCAGACTGAGCAATTGCTCAAGCATTGTCCATTCAGGTTTTCTCTGGTTAATCCAACGTTCTAAATTCATGCCGCCACTGACCAAATGATTAAATGAATAAGCCAGACTATTCGATTTCTACCCCTGAAAATGTAGACCTACACCTGGAGCTGGCAGGGCTGGGAAATCGCATACTGGCAAGCTTGATAGACCAGATCATTTCTGCTTTTCTTGTGCTTGGTTTCATCGTATTGATGCTCCTGCTTTGTATGGGCATTGACAGAATGGGCTTTCCGGCAGAAATTAAAAGCAAAGTCCTTATTTATCTTGGCATGTTCGCCATTTTTGTCATCTTTCTCATCCAGACCGGGTTTCACATCTTTTTTGAAGGTGTCTGGCAAGGTCAAACACCGGGCAAAAAACTGGCACAAATAAGAGTGGTTGAGGCAAACGGTCAACCGGTCGGCTGGGCATCGGTTTTCATTCGAAATCTGGTGCGCACAATTGATACCGGCGTTGTTTTTGTCGGTCTTCTAATTATGCTTATAGACAAACACGAACGCAGACTGGGAGATATGGCAGCCGGCACTATTGTCATCAGAGAGAGAACCCAGGATTTAGCCCAGGACAAAATTTTGCTTGAAACTCAAGCCAAACCGGATCAACTTCTAGACATCGGCAGGTTGAGTCCTCAGGATTATGACCTTTTGCTGCAGTTTTTGCGCCGGCGCAAAAAACTGGCTCAGGATTTTCGTCCCCAGCTGGCCACACAAATAGAAACTTATTTCAGAGACAAGCTGGACCGAAAGATGCAAAGTGATGAGACTTTGAAAGCTAAGCCGGAAGAGTTTCTTGAAATTGTCTACACGTCCTACCAGGAACGAGCCCAGAGCTGAAACTAGCTTTTAGTGCTTATCTTTCAGAAATAGAAACGTATTTCAAATCCATCGGTCCGATGTATTCGGCATCCGGTCTGATTAGTTTGTTGTTGGCATACTGCTCAAGAATGTGAGCCGTCCAGCCTGAGATTCTGGCGATGGCAAAAATCGGCGTGAACAAGTCATCGGCAATTCCCAGTTGATAATAAACAGAGGCTGAATAGAAGTCGACGTTGGCATTAAGACCTTTGTCTTTTTTGACCAGGTCCTGAATTTTCACCGACATGTCATAAAGCTTAGTATCGCCTTTCTTTTTGCCCAGCTCTTCCGACATTTTTTTCAAATGAACGGCGCGAGGGTCAAGAGCATGATAAACACGATGTCCGAAGCCCATGACCTTTTTCTTTTCTTCCAACATTTTGGCGATGAAAGATTCAACTTTGTCTACTGAGCCTATTTCCAGAAGCATCTTAATAACTTCCTGGTTGGCTCCGCCGTGCAAAGGTCCTTTGAGAGCGCCGATAGCCGCTACTACTGCCGAATGCATATCGGTCAAAGTTCCGGCAGCGACGCGGGCGGCAAATGTGGAAGCGTTGAAACTGTGCTCGGCATGGAGAACCAGTGCCACATCCAGCGATTTGACGGCGACAGGATCAGGTTCTTTGCCGGCGTGGAGAAGATGAAGGAAACTGGCTGCAGTGCTGTGTTCCGTTTTGGGTTTCACACACTCGCGACCATTTCTGATGCAATCCCAGTAAGCCACAATTGTGGGGAATTGAGCTGTAAGACGGACAGCTTTGCGCATATTGGCTTTGGGATCCATTTCCTCCGAATCGGCATCATACATTGAAAGCATTGAAACTGCCGTTCTGAGGACTTCCATAGGAACCGAATCCTTCGGGAAGGTCTTCATCATTTTGGTGACTTCGTCGGGAAGGGCTCTGTTGGCACCGAGCTCTTGCTCCAGTGTTTCAAGCTCTTTTTTGCGCGGCAATCTGCCGTTCCAGAGCAAATAGACAACTTCTTCATAGTTAGA
>CAZEQP010000765.1:0-2273 GCA_964514345.1 uncultured Candidatus Obscuribacterales bacterium | reverse complement strand
CATCAGCACTTTCCTGAAAAACATGGCCACATTTGTGACACAAGCAAACACCAGAAGGCGTGTTCTCTTTACAGGAAGGACACTCTTTGAAGACTGTCACATTAGTGACAAAATCAGCAGGCACGGCCATATCCGGCGATGCGCCTTTGAGAGACGATGGATGCACCAGGGCACCATTGTCTTTGCGGAACTGGGCAATTTCCTCCTTGGAAGGAAGAATCAATGAGATGCCCCTTTCCAGAGAAGCTTTTGGAGTTCCCATAGCATCGGTTTCCACTGAGATGTTGTTTACTTTAGCAAGTAGTCTCCACAACGAAACATCGTTTAATGCCGGGTGTTTCATAGCAATAGATCTGAGTGAATCACCAAACCTGACTGTATAGTTCGGTTTGAAATTGGAATCTGCAGCCATTCCCAGGGCACCAAGAACATTTTCAACATTGATGCGGCGCTTTTCAATACCAGCCAGATCATCAGATGAAAGCTCAGTTTGTGCGACGAAATTGTTGTCCACTGCAGTAAGGTATTTACCTCGGCTGATCCATTCTCTAGCCTGGCGCGGACTGGGTAATGTCAGAGTGCTTCCGACTGAAAGCTCGTAGGCAGATTTTCCTTCGTCCTGCGATTTGCGGATATGGGCTGGATTCATTTCATAAATGAGTCTGGACAATCGCGGATCGCGGAAATGTTTCTTGGCTATGGACTCAAGAGTATCTCCTTTTCGCACAACATATTTTATGCGACGAATATCTTTGGCTATGAACTCTTCAATCTTTCTTTGTTGTTCAATCAGTCGCCTGATTCGATCGAGTTCAGCCTGCCTTCTTGTAGCCAGGAGCGAATTCATCAGTTTGGTGAGACGTTCGATTTCATCACGCCTTCTCTTAAGCTCTTCTTCCTGTTCTTCCAGTCGTTTCTCTTCTTCTTCAATTTGATTGAGAATATTGTCGAGACGCTCTTTTTCTTTGGCCTTATAATCTTCATCGGTTCCAAAGTCCATCGCCTCCGGTCGAGTAGCCAGATCTGAAACGACATCTTGCGGTATATCGTTTACGTCTTCGTGGCTCAAAGCATCCTGGACATGAGAATAAGCACTGATATCATCAAGACGTGTTTCCATATCATCTTGAATCATGGCAATGTCGTTGGTCAGATCAGACATAGAATTTTGAAAGCCGGCATATGAAGCATTAGACATAGTGCCGACAGGATTGCCGGTCAAAGGATCGTACATGATGCCTGTCGCCGGGTCATACGGATATCCGGTTTCAGGATCGATCATTCTGCCTTCAAACGGGTTGACTGAGCTTAATGCTTGCGCGGCATGGTCATTGATACTGCCGATGATATCGCCGTTATTTGGATTGAGAAGATAACCAGTAGTCGGATCATATGGAAAACCAGTAGCCGGGTCGAGTGGAAGACCTTGCAAGAACGCCATATCTTCGCTCACATCATTATCGATATAAGCACCCTGATTCTGACTCTGATCATCTCTGATAGATCCAAGATCCATCATAGCCGACAAGTCTAAGTCCATACCCATGCCCACGCCGACATTATTGACGGTGCTCAAATCCATATTGTCCGAAGTTTGCAGGGGCGCATTGAGACTGGCATGGGGTGAAAGCGGTGAGAAATCGGAACTCGTTTGCGGTCCGGCCGCTTCGGCTCGTTTGGCTGCTGCTTTCATTTCTTTTGCACGTTGTATTTCGGCTTCGGAAAGCACGTTTCCTTTTGCATCTATGACATGCACACACTTGCCTTTCTCATCTATAACGTCGACATGCCCGTGCTCTTGATTGGCTCTGGTTTTCCAGTCGGCAGGCATCGGTTCCATGCTTCCATCCGGGAATATGAGAAAATCAGGCAACGGAACAGGCTGCTGACTGGCCAGTACCGCAGTAGGATCTTGACTGGCCGCGGGTTGTTGCTGCTGTGGAAGCGCGGTGGGAATTTTTCCGCCAAAATCTTCTTTATTTCCTAAAGACGCTACAACGTCATCTTCTTCTTCGTCTTCGTCGTCTTCATCGTCGTCGAGCCGGCTCTTTCCAGTTGATATGGTGACATATTGAGAATTGCACTTTATTGCTTCTGTGATATTTTTTTGACCATTCATACTACTGATGAACACACCGTCCCCATAGGAACTGAGTTTAATAGGAACCAGTACTCCATTTTGGCTTGTGTAGACTAAACCACCGGCAGCACCTATCCGAATATTGAAACCTTTGTTGACACCATCAAAACTCACATTAAAATATCTGAGCATA
>CAZEQP010000764.1:0-2279 GCA_964514345.1 uncultured Candidatus Obscuribacterales bacterium | reverse complement strand
AAGCTTTTTGCCTTTTTCGGCACTGGCTAAACTGGGGTCTCCCCAGGCTCCGGTGGGAGAATAAACCCCGCTCCCGTCTGCTATTGGAGTGAGCTGCCCGGCACCTGCACCGGTGAAATCTTTCCTGGCTTTTTGCATGTCCACAACTTGCGGACAAAGGGTTAGCATGATTGAAGTCTCCAGTTCATCGGCATGTCCGCCACCTTCTTGTTCCTGCATCTTCGCTTGCACTTGATGAAGAATTTTGTTCAAGTCAGTATAAGTCAAAACTATGTTTTCTTGTTCAAGTCTTTCGGCTGCGGATTTCAGTGGCTTCAATGTGGAAATTCCAGTGTTGAGAAAATAAAACTTGCGCACACCGAAGCGAGCGAAACTATTGCAAATGTCCGTAACCATGCCGATAGTCGTATCATAACCGAGAGACACCGTACCAGGATATTTCACCATATTGGGATAATAGCTGTAATTGATGGTTGGTGCAAAAACAACATCCACAAGTCCTTCTATTTCTTTTTTCAAAGCCTCTGCCATCAACCAGTCGGTGTTCAACGGCAGATGGTGCCCATGCTCTTTGCACTGAGCACCAAGCGGAACGACCAGCACAGACTGGCTGTTTAAAAGGTCTTTCGCTTCACTCCAGGTCAGGAATTGCAGGTTTTTTGATTTCATAAGTCAGTTTTTTCTTTTTGATGCGAAGCAGATCTTCCACAGCTGAAATGGCGGTAGCTAAACGCTTGTCCCACTCGCCTGATATAGTCACATATTTTCTTCCCCGGCTGTCCAGGGCGAATTTGCAATCGGCAAAAAATTCGGTTCTATGATTGGGCAAGCATCTTACACTGTCGTCAACCCAGGGGATGTCCACATCCATAAGCAAGTACAGGTCATAAGTTCGCTTTTCCGCTTCCTGTCTCACCCAGTCCGGGCACTTGTTTTCATACATCCATTTGCTCCAGATAGTGGTCAGAATCAAGTCAGTGTCGCAGAAAAGCACTTGCTGACAGGAACGAGCCAGAAAATCTTCAGAAGCCATTTGACCCAGCGCGATATCCGATATTTCCTGCCATTCCACTACGTTTTCTTTCATTTCGAAATAAGCGCGGGCATATTCTTCAACGAAAACAGTGTTGAAATGCCGGGCGAGTTCCCTGGCCATTTTGGTTTTACCTGTGCACTCCGGACCGAACAAGCATATCTTCACAGCCAGATAACCTTTGACACACTCAGGCAAAAAGTGCCAGTTGTCGAATGGGGTTATTTTGGCTTGAACACTGTCGCTTGACACACTTTCTTGCAAAGGAAAAACTTGCTTGGCTCCCATTTGTTGTGCCACCATATATGCCATCATATCCGAGCCTATTACCGCGTCAAATTTTCCATTGGCATTCATAATGAGCTGGGCGAAAGATTTGAATTCTTCCTCCGACTCAGGTCTTTCCTCTATTTTCATGGGGATTATGGTGGCCATGGGAAATTCTTCTTTCAGCCACTTTATTCTCTTTTGAATCGGCACCAGATCGGTCTCTGTTTCCAGCACCAGGATGCTGACCTGACTGGCTGCCTCCCTGGCAAAAGAAAAAACAAATAAGTGACCCATATGCAACGGGTCAAAACTACCTATTACGAGACCTTTTTCCACTTTTGGATGGTTCAAGTTTTTTCTCCTCAAATGGCAGGCAGAATATCTACTGGCATCCTCTGCAAACTGCGCTAACTAAATCTACTAAACTGGAAAGAATTAAATTGCTTGACATCTCTTCTTTTAATTAGAGTTTGGTGTCTTTTCATCCCTTCACTTCCAGTAAGGCCTCTCCAAAAGCAATATTTCTAGCTTTGATAAGTCATTTGAGTCCAGCCTGGCTCTTAAGGGACGTACGAGAGTACACGAAAAGGCACATCAACCATTCCAACCAGGGAAAAAACATGACTATGACCTGGACTGCTGGAATTGCCGTAGCCATCGGACTTTTCTTCTGGGGTTACGGTATCAATCGCGATGGCACACCGGGCGGGTGGAAACCGCGCCAAACCAAGGGTCTTCTCATTACCCTTGCGGCTCTGCTTGCTCTGTCTGCCGTTTTCGCTCTTGGGAAATTCTTTACTCTTGCAGTAATCTGTGTCGAGTCGGCAGCCTTCACTGCCGGTCTCTTCACAGGCATACGTAAGTGAGCAACCGATAGCTGTTCGGTGAGAGCCTGTCCCCTAAGTGGAGACTCTCACCCGACAACGTCTCAACGCTATGAAAGGAAAAACAATGTCCCGTAATCGCCAACCCGATG
>CAZEQP010000763.1:0-2282 GCA_964514345.1 uncultured Candidatus Obscuribacterales bacterium | reverse complement strand
GTCGCGATAACTCTTGCGGCAGAACGAACAAAAAGCGTTCTTCTTGGTGGCACTATCTCTCTGGCGTTTCCAAATGTAGCAAGTGCCGGAGAAAATGGTGCCAATCTGGAAAAACGAGGTTGCATGCATTGTCATTCTCTGGATGGCAAGGGTGGTTTGATTGGTCCTCCTTTAGACAATATTTCAAAATTTAGAAGCAAAGAATATATTGTCAATAAGCTTACGATAAAAGCTCCTATTCCTCAGGAGTATCCTAGAAGCTATCCGGATCCCAAAGATCTTATGAATCATGTCCGCCTTAATAAAGCCACTTCCGAAAAAATAGCCGACTATCTAATTAATCACAAAAGTGCTTCGCAATGGTCAGTGAAAGGTCATGGCGGCATAGAAAAAGATGATGTTCCCTTGGGCTCAAGTTTCATACCGCATCCAGTATCAAAAGACAGCCGGGCGGGGCTTGCATTATATAGAGATAAAGGTTGTGCCGCTTGCCATTCGATCAATCTTATCGGCGGACGCATCGGGCCGGCTCTTGATGGGATCGGCTCCAAACGCAGCCGCAAATTCATTGAAAACAGCATCAATGTGGGTGCTGTAGTCTCTTACGGCGACAGGGAGTACAAGCCTTCGTCCTACAGTATGCCTTCTATGAACTTGTCTCAAAAAGAAGTCAGACAGATAACTGAATTTCTGCTCACCCTTCCTGTTGAAAAAAATGACTAAACAATTTTCTTTCAATTTAGTCTTCATATAAGTTGTCTCCTAACTGTTTGACGAGATGCACATCCCAATCAGAAAAAGGCGATTTGCGTATTTTCAACAACTGATTTATGCGGCGTTGTACTCCATATTGAATTTTGCGTGCAAGATATTTTCGCAGCTGGCGATCGTGACATTTTTCTGGTGGATAATCAAGAAAAATGGGCTTATCTATCTTAATCAACAGCTTCACAGGTAGTGCCAGAGAGCTTACAGAAAAAGGCATCCATGGGTAAGTTGGCGTTATCGGCCAGTAAGGTGCTCCCATCAAATGCGCCAGTGATTTGAAATTTCCCAGGAGTGGAAATATTTCATCCCCGCCCACTGTAGTTATGGGCACAATTGGCGACTGTGTTTCTATTGCCGCTTTAATAAACCCGGGATCGAAATCATCCAGCCTGTACCGCATTGAAAATGGTTTACCGGTTCCTTTGGCACCTTCAGGGTAAAAGAAGACCAGGTCATCCTTTTCAAGCAATTCTTTTGCCGTTTCATAAGTAGCCGGTACCCCGCCTACACCTTTTATCAAATCGCCTGCGCCGAAAGCAGAAAGCAGCCATTTATGCACCAGAAAGCGAATGCGGCGGGGCACAGGATGTTTATTCAGTAAAGCAGTATAAGTCATGAAAGCATCGACCGGCAGTACGCCTGAATGGTTGCCAATCAATATGGCTTTGCCGTCGGCGGGTATATTTTCAATCCCAATTGTTTGCACCTGGAAATATTCTTCATAAAGAAATCGAAAGAAAATTTCAGACCTCAAAACAGTATCGCAATTAAAGCCATACTCGTCGGTTTGATTAGAATAACGTGTCAAAAAATTTTGCTTGAAATGTTGTTCTTTCAAGTGAAATTGTGGTGTGGATATTTTCGTTTTCATTTTTCTGGTTTCTTTATCTGACCAGCTGAATTTGACTGTCTGCCGAACGTGGCTCCAATTTTAAAAGGCGCATCGCATTTGCTGAAGTAATTTGAAAATACTCTTTCATTGTGAGCGCCTCTCTCAACAGTTCAAGCGCCTGCCATTGCTGGAAAAGAGGAAAATCCGAACCGAAAATCACCCTGTGCGCTCCCAATTTGTCCACCGCCCGGCGAATCACCCGCGGTGACTGCCAGGAGGTTTCTACAAAAACATTTTTGTTGTTGCAGGCTAAATCTATAGCTTTTCTCCAGGATTCCCAGCCGATATGGTTCAAAATGAAAGTGCAATCGGGAAAAGTTTTAATCAAAGGCTCAAGGTTAGGGATGTCGGTCAGATCTTCCAGTCCGGCCAGGCGGTCCACCGGGATATGTCCTGTATGAATGCTGACCGGAACATCATATTCACATGCAAGAGCCAGCATGTCTTTGGTGGCCGGAAGCAGCTCGTGACCGAAATAACCTCCCACGATTGGATGCAATTTGAGTCCGCGCACGTCTTTCCTTTTCAAGAAAGGTTCAAGATAACCAGCCGGGTCTTCCATGTCTGCACTGCAAGAAGCAAAAACTAAAAGACGATCTCTATAATCTTTTGTCAGTTCAAG
>CAZEQP010000762.1:0-2298 GCA_964514345.1 uncultured Candidatus Obscuribacterales bacterium | reverse complement strand
GTGCTCGATGGTGGACGCGGTCATTATTTTGTTTCAGCTTCAATTTTGAATTTGGAGCCTATTGTGGCAAACGAAACTCAACTGATTGAAATAATGGAACAAAACAAATTGAACTGGCACCATTTCCAGGGTAAGCCACAGGCTCTGCCTGAAATTGAAAACATGGCCGTTTGCCAGGCGATGCTGGTTTTCAAAGACCATACTCTAACTAAAAGCACAAGAAAAAATCTGCAAGACCGGTTTGCCTATAATAATGTAAAACCGCTTTATTTGCGGGAAGCATCTGTAACACTGAAAAAGAATCCCAATCATCTCAATGTGCCAAAATCCTGAAACCATCAAAATAAGAGAACTAACAGGCAACGACGTGGCCGCAATCATGGCCATTGAACCGTTTATATATGGTGATCACCACTGGTCCAAAGCCACATTTTTAAATGAACTGACCAATGAAAAAAGCTTTTATTACGGCGCTTTTGATAAGTCGGGCGAAAACTTGCTTGGATACACAGGTTTCTGGTTGATTACAGGGGAAGCTCATATCACCACACTTGCCGTCCATCCTGATTACAGACGTAAAAGTATCGGTGAGCGCTTACTTATAAACACAGTTATAAAGGCACGCGAGCTGGGAGGCGAATGGCTCACTCTTGAAGTGCGCGAATCAAATGAAGCGGCCAAAGGTCTTTATTTCAAATATGGATTTTCAGCTTTAGGTGAGCGCAAAAAATATTATCAAGACAATGGAGAGACAGCGCTTATCTTGTGGTCGGACAAAATAAGCAGCGAAAATTTTGAAAAGCTGTTCAATACCCGCGTGGTGGAACTTGGTCTTGATTCTGAGCTGACCGAGACATAGAGGCGGCGCTCGTTATCGGGGTCACAGTCATTGAAGTTATTGAAACCGGTCTGGATCGTGAACTCAAATTGGGTCTGGGACCGCTTAGAACCGGCCTTTCATCCAGCTCACGAATGCTGTCTTTCACGCCTCTTACTCGGCTGTTCACTTCGGTAGTCAAAAGAGTGGTGTTGAGCCAGCGGAAAGGAAATCCCAGTCCGACCAACAGGATTGAAAAAACTATGTCGTAGGGCAGACTGTACCAGGACAAATTGCGGATATATTCAAAAATCCAGGGCTGCCAGGCAAGCAATTCTTTAGAGCCTTCAACCAGGTATATGGCCAGGTATGCGGCAAACAAGTAAGCGATACCTGTAATGTGCAGAGTTACAAGGGAGGCGGCGATAGCCAGCAATTGTGACACCGATGTGCGTCTGTTGGCGCTGATGATACCGGACAGCCAGGCGGCAAATACAAAACCGATGAGATATCCGAATCCAGGCTCTTTGTAATAACCAAGCCCGCCTCCGGCTGAAAGCGGAAATATTCCAAGGTATGGACCAAGAAATCCCAACACAAGAAAAGATAGAGACGACACCAGGGCTATAACCGGACCGCAGACATAGCCAAGGAAAACGGCTGTGGGAGCCAGGAAACAATAAGACGAATAGCGCACCAGTCCCGGTTCGCGATCTATTCCGGCAAAATAGTGCTTCAACTGATGAGCCCAGTCAGTCGGAAGTGAGTGATAAAACTGACATGAAAGAGTCTGTAAATAATTGGCAATATTGTCCTGGGTCGCCGTGGGCAGCTCGACTGTCACAAAAGCAGCCAGAAACAAAAGCTGAATGCCGGTTAAAATGAGCACAGCCTGCCCCAGCAGGGATTTTCGCTTTTTGTTTTTGAAAATATTCTCTGTCACGCTTTATGCTCTACAGTCGCCCCAAAGGCTCAGATCTCATATGATTATGCTGCTTTTTTATAACTAGGGACATAGCTTGTCAAAAGAATTACTTCTAAATAATTTTAGTGATAGTTTTTTTATCTAGTTTATACATCCGGCGGACATATGGCATCAATTGAAACAGACCCCAAGCAGGAACTGCAAAACAAACTGAAGATCGTTTTTGCATATCTTGCCTGTTCAGCCATCTGGGGAACCACCTGGTACGCCATCAGAGTCTGCATCGCCGAAGGCGGCTACAGCATTTATCCGGCAATCGCTTTGCGCTACACACTATCCATTTTTATTTTGATTTTCATCATTGCCTGGATTTATTTCGTCAAAAAAATAGACAAAAAACTGCTTATCAATAAAGAAACACCCTGGATCTTGCTTGTGGGAGCCATAGCCGGCTTCGGCGTGGGTTTATTATATTCTGCCGAAACAGTGATACCAGGCGGGCTTGCCGCGGTAGTTTCTTCCACTTCGCCTATCATTGCCGTTTTTCTTGCCTCCG
>CAZEQP010000761.1:0-2308 GCA_964514345.1 uncultured Candidatus Obscuribacterales bacterium | reverse complement strand
CAGAGTTCCTTGATCCGGCTCGGCTATTGCCGCCAATCTTTTAAGAAGCGTTGACTTTCCTGCTCCATTTGGTCCAATCAAGCCAAGCTGCTCACCGTCCTCGATTGCAAAGGATAAATCGGAAAAAAGCGGGCGGCTTGCGTAACTCTTAGTTATAGACTGGCAGTTGATCAGTATTCCCATGCTAAGATTTTATCTTCTGGACAAAGGAAACCTGGAAGATGTTGCGACTTGATCGCATTAGTAAAATTTATCCCAACGGAGAAGCCCTCAAAGACATAAGTTGGGAAGTCAAAAATAAAGAGCGGATAGGGCTTGTCGGCGCCAATGGCTGCGGTAAAACCACCCAGTTCAAGATTATTACAGGTGCAATCGAACCTTCATCCGGTCAGGTTTTTCTGCCCAAAGGGGCAAAAATCGCCTATTTGACGCAAGAATTTGATTTTGTTCAGAACAACACAGTGCGTGATGAGCTTCTGCGTGCGTTTGATGAAGCTTATCAAATCCAGATGAAACTGCACGATGTCCAGCATCTGCTTGAAACAGCTCAAGGTGATGAGCTCGATAGAGCCATCAGGCGCCTGACTGAGTTGCAGCATGATTTTGAACATATAGACGGATATGCACTAGAGCGCAAAGTAGACAAAATCCTTCCTGAGATTGGATTCAGTTTGGAAGATGCAGATCGGCTGGTCTCAGAATTCAGTGGAGGCTGGCAAGTAAGAATTGGATTCGGCAAAATAATGCTGCGGGAGCCGGATATTCTTTTATTGGACGAACCCACCAACCACATAGATATTGAAACTATCGAATGGCTGGAAGAATATCTGAAAAAACAAGACGTTCCTATGGTCATTGTTTCGCACGACAGACACTTCCTGGATAAATTGTGCACCAAAATAGTTGAAACCGAATTTGGTGAAGCCACCACTTATTCGGGAAATTACACTTATTATGTCACCACCAAAGAAGAAACCCGCGCCGCCCAGCAATCGGCATTTGAAAGACAGCAAGAAGAACTGGCCCGCCAGCAGGTTTTTATAGATAGATTCCGCGCCAGTGCCACCAGATCTACTCAAGCAAAAAGCCGCGAGAAACAGCTTTCAAAACTGGAGCTTATAGAAGAGCCTGATGAGGCGGCAAAAGAACTGCGATTCAAATTTCCTCCCTGTCCCCGCTCTGGACAACAAGTTGTTGAAATAAAAGATCTCACCCACGCTTATGGTGACAATATCTTATTTATGGGTGCCAATCTGGAAATAGAACGTGGTGACAAAATCGCATTTCTTGGTCCAAACGGTGCCGGCAAATCGACACTTGTAAGAATGCTCATGGGCAAAGAAGCTCCCAATGAAGGAATAGTCAAATTGGGAGATCACAATATTTATCCTGCCTATTTCGAGCAAAATCAGGCTGAAGCTTTGGACCTGGACAAAACTTTGCTTGCCACCATATCCGATGAAGTGAAAAAATGGAAAGACTCAGAAATTAGAGGCTTGCTGGGACGATTTCTTTTCGGACAAGATACAGTGTTTAAATATGTCCGCGAATTATCAGGTGGTGAAAAAGCCCGCCTTGCTCTGGCTAAAATGCTCACAGGTACCGCTAATTTTCTTGTGCTTGACGAACCTACAAACCATCTGGACATACCGGCTAAAGAAACACTTGAAGAAGCCCTGCGTAATTTTGAAGGAGCAGTGGTGGTTGTTTCTCACGATCGATATTTCATTTCGCAAGTGGCAAATAAGATTGTCGAGATCAGAGACGGAGAGCTTGTTTTGTATCCAGGTGGTTATGAATATTATCTGGAAAAAAGAGCGGAAGAAAAAGCCAATGCTCAGGCGGTAAAAGAAAAATCCAAGCGTGAAGCCGAAATTGCCGCTAAGCGAGCCAAACAAAAAGAAAAAGATCAAGCCAAAAAGAACAAGAATAAATGAAGATTAAAAAGATCCGGTCCTCTCAAAAACTATGTGGCGTCAAACGACAGTAAACAGGGATGTTTTACTGTCGTTCAAAGCCAAGCCAAAAATTTTACCCCTTTGATCTCCCTCTCTTTTTTTGCCAGGGTCGTCAAGGGTAAGGTTCTAGGGCGGAAAACCTGACGTTTGAAGCCATGATGTTTTTCAGAAGTACTCAAATTATAGAGAGAATTTTATACAAATTTTTATTCAGGCGTTACGCCGAAAGGCTCATGTTCGTGTTTTGTAGTCAAATGCAAAAAGACTCCGATACTCATAAAAACACCGGCTAGAACTAGACCTAGAGTTATCGATTCGTGCAAAAAAATCACACATAAAATTGCACCGAT
>CAZEQP010000760.1:0-2308 GCA_964514345.1 uncultured Candidatus Obscuribacterales bacterium | reverse complement strand
ATCGCAAGCGACTCGGGCTCCCAGCGTAGATCCCATCAAATTGAAAAACTGGCTTGATAAAGGATGCGACGACGAAGGACGCAAGATTGTTTTACTCGACACTCGTAATTCTTATGAAGTGGATCTCGGCTCTTTTGAAAATGCGCTTAGTTTAGGTCTCGAGTTTTTCGGAGATTTTCCTGCTGCCATCAAGAATGCTCCCGAGGCAATCAAAGAAGATTTGAAAAACAAAACAATTGTCACCTTTTGCACAGGCGGAATTCGCTGCGAAAA
This sequence comes from uncultured Candidatus Obscuribacterales bacterium, assembly GCA_964514345.1. Classification (GTDB taxonomy): domain Bacteria; phylum Cyanobacteriota; class Vampirovibrionia; order Obscuribacterales; family Obscuribacteraceae; genus Aved-18. The sequence goes on along the minus strand of CAZEQP010000760.1, from coordinate 2,035 downwards.
GGCCAATCTGTTTATGACCAATGAGCTTGGTCTCCCCAATGTTTATCAATTAGATGGCGGCATTCTCAACTATTTTGAAAAATGCGGCGGCACACATTGGAAAGGCGAGTGTTTTGTTTTCGACCATCGGACTTCGGTCGACTGCAATTTACATGAAACAAATAGATCGCGTGAAAATATCTAGACAAATGGGCTCGAATTATGTTTATCTTGTCGCCGCCATTGCAGCCCTTTCCGGATTGTTGTTCGGCTTCGACACCGGTGTGATTTCAGGCGCTCTGCCTTTCATCAAAAAACAATTTACCCTCACTCCCGAAGGTGAAGGGCTGGTGGTGAGTGGTGTCTTATTTGGTGCCACTTTCAGTTCGCTTATTTCAGGCAGATTGACCGACAAATTCGGCCGCAAAAAAGTTTTGTTCACTACTGCATTGTTATTTGCGGCAGGCTCCGTGCTCGCCGCATATGCTCCCTCTGTAGACATGCTGGTGGTGGGACGCATAATATTGGGACTGGCCATCGGTGTTGCCAGTTTCGCAGCGCCTTTGTACATAGCCGAAATGTCACCGCCTGCAGTGCGGGGAACACTCGTAGCCATGAACCAGATGGCAATCGTAACCGGCATATTGCTTTCTTATCTGGTCGACTATTTCTTTTCCGCAAGCGGCGACTGGCACTCTATGATTCTTTTAGGAACTTTGCCGGCGGTTCTATTAGGCTTGGGAATGTTGACCCTGCCTGAAAGCCCTCGCTGGCTTGTAGTCAGCGGACAGGAAGAAAAGGCAAATTCAGTCTTACAAAAAGTGCGCAGCACCGACCATGTCCATCAAGAATTGACCGAAATCAAATCGTCTCTGGACGAAGAGAAAGGTGATTGGCGGGAAATCTTTGCTCCCCATCTTAGATCCGCACTTATCGTGGGTGTGGGACTGGGAGCCTTTCAGCAATTCACCGGCATCAATACAATCATCTATTACGCACCCAAAATATATAAGGCTGCCGGACTCACTTCCGATTCGGTTGGAATAATGGCCACAGCCGGTGTGGGGCTGGTCAACTTGCTCATGACCATAGTCAGCCTGGTGCTCATAGATCGCCTCGGCAGAAGACCACTTTTGATCATCGGCAACCTGGGAATGCTCCTCAGTCTTGCCGCATTGTCCCTGACTTTTTTGTTCAACGCCTCCGCCGACACGATGAAATTTGTCGGTATAACCAGCACGTTCGTTTATGTAGCATTCTTTGCCATCAGCCTGGGACCCGTGTTCTGGGTAATGATCAGCGAAATTTATCCTTTAAGAATTCGTGGCTTTGCCATGGCAATGGCCACCGCCTTGAGCTGGCTGAGTAATATGATTGTGAGCTACACTTTCCCGGTTGTACTGGATAAATTCGGCATCGGAGCTACTTTCGGCGGATACGCTCTCATTACCTTAGCCTCGCTTATATTCTGCTTGAAACTCGTCCCTGAAACCAAAGGCTTGTCACTTGAGTCTATTGAGAAAAAAGAGCGTAAAGGCAGCTTTCATGCCTGATTACACAGATATTACCCGCAAACTTATAAGAAGTAGTGCCATCACTTTTCAGTCAAAATACCCGACTTGTCCGGCCTAATAGCAGTGCCCGAGGGGATTCCGCTTGGCACCAACTATTGACAGTAATATGAGATTCTATTAAGCTGGATAATAGCATGCAAATCAACTTCCGGGTGTTTCCCCTGAGTTTATGCGGATTTGATGCTGCAGGTGAGAATAAAATGAAAAACATTGAGCTAATTGCTACGATTCTATTGCTTTTAGGTGGATTGAATTGGGGATTGGTAGGAATCTTCAACTACAATCTAGTCACATCCTTGATGGGTGATGGACAAATGACACATGTTCTATACGGACTTGTGGGAGCTGCCACCATTTATCATATGATGATGCATATGAAAGCGAATCGCGCTGAGAAAGCGGCAAGCTAATAAGCGCACAGACACACGATTAAAGAGGAAGTGCTTCCAGATCAACCGATCTAAGCACTTGATCCTTTGCCA
>CAZEQP010000759.1:0-2309 GCA_964514345.1 uncultured Candidatus Obscuribacterales bacterium | reverse complement strand
CGGAACCGGTAGAAACAGGTCTTCGCAAACTTCAAAAGCTATGACTATGCGAGGATCTTCCACGCAAGTGAACATCAAGTCCACACCAAACGGTACATCGTTCCCTAGAAGAGAGATAGTGTTGCAACGCGCGTTGGCGGCAGGCGAGAACCACCTGCGCTCGTAAAACTCTTTATAATTCGGGATATAAGTTTTGGGGACTACTCCCAGAATGTTTCCATTGCACATAACAACAGCGCAATTGAAAAGCTGGTCGTCGATTACTAGAGGTGCTCCCACCGCCACTAAACCCGAGAAGACTTTCTTGGTTGCGTCTTTGATCATAGCCAGACCGACCAGTGAATCTTCAAGTAGTGCTTGCTGCTGAAACAGGTCGGCAGCAGTGTATGAAGTGACAAGCAATTCGGTTCCGAGCAGAAATTTGATTTTTTCTTGTTCGGCAAGGTGCATCAAACCGACAAACTCGCCGGCATTGAATTGACAGTCGGCTACCCGCAGCTCTGGTGTTGCACAGGCTATGCGGATGAATCCGAAGTTTTGCCTATTTGGGTCTCTGGACATGGGAATGCGAGTTTCCTTATGGTTCTTCTAATGCCGTATCAAATCAACGGGCGGCCGATACCTGTTACAAAATGAATTTGGATTCTGGAGCAAGGCCGCTTGAGGAATTAATACCCAATAAGTGGAGAGGAGAAAAGTTCTCTGGAAACTAACAACCTGGAAAGACAAATTCAATGAGGTCGGGGCTTATTTTGAACTTAGTTTTCAAAAAAGCTCTTTGAGCATATAAAAAGGCGAGATAAGGCACGTCGCGCGAGCTAGCGAAGCACTTGAAAACGCAATGGTTAACGGGATCTAACTTGAGTTGTCAACAGGGTAAATGGTTGGGTCAAAATATATATATTTGCTCAATAGAGCTAACCAATCATCAAGAAGACTCAGCGGCAAAGCGATTTCTTATTCATTTCATCCATGACCTGTGGTTCCGATAAAGCCCGGTCGGAAATGAGCACTATTGCCGCTCTCTTCATAAAGAAAGGCAAACGTAGATGCAACTATCAAGTTATCTACCCTCCTGGATTCCATGGCTGCCCCGGAACGAAGAGTTCTGCCACGGTCTGGATGAGTCTTTTATTGCTCGCGATGCTACTCCGGCAGACTTGCCGAAGATGCTCGATCTTTTCTTCGAAATTTTCGCAGAGCCCCAGTTTAACGATCCAGCTCAAGGTTTTGATTTGCTTGCCCGCATGCAGTCGCGCTATAGCAAAGATCCGGCCAAGCACGAACGCGAATTCTGGGGACGCGACAGAACCAGACGTTTTGCCGTCGTCGTTCAGGATCGCAATACCGGCGAACTGGTCGGTACTGCCTGGCTCATTTCTGACCTCGACAGTGACCCCTGCGAGAACATAGGTGAAATCAACAAGATCTATCTTTTGCCCAAATGTCGTGGCAAAGGAGTTGGTCTCTGGCTCATGCGCAAAATCATGACCAGAGCTCGCGAACTTGGCTTCGGCAAGCTTTCGCTCATTACCGGGCGTGAACTTGCTCAAGCAGTTTCACTCTATACCAGGCTTGGATTCGTTCCAGTTAAACAGGGACGCTACGCCAATTCGCCAAACTCGATCGCCATGATTTACAACATGCCGGTTTGTCGTCACAGCGACCATTGCGAATTACCCTGATTTAACCAGAAGCGCGACTGAAAGTCGCCAGCAAGGAGTGAAGAAAATGAATGCCACTACTCGTAATATCATCGCCGTTGTTGCTCTTGTCGTGATCGGCGCCGTTTCGATCGGCTATTTCATGCAGGCACGCAGTTACGACCCCTGCCCCGACAGCACTGTCGGCACTATGCAGCAGCCGCAACTCTGCCTCTAATTTCGGCGTTTTGAAAAGAGAGGAACAGCCTGGCAGGCTGTTCCTCTCTTTATGTGAAAACTCCTTATACTGTATGAAATAGTATAACAAAACAAAAAAAGAAGAAGCAGACAGCTCGCGCTGTTGCTTCTTCAGTTGGCTGATCTTGCGATCACGCTTTTACCTTAGAGAGAGCCGGTGCGGGGGACTTGTAAATATCCCCACAACACCAGCTCTTTTTCAGGTTAGGCGCAATTACCGCAGAGCGAGATCAGCATTTCCATCGCCAGAGCCGACACGTCCTTGGCCAGCTTGTGACGCTGAGCCATATCGGTGATGACGACTCCGTTCGGCGCCAGCAGACGGCGGTAAGCCATCATGGCGCCCGACACCACGTGAGTGGCGCGGACGGTGCCGGAACTGGTCGCGCTTGCGAAGTCCCGGTCGGG
>CAZEQP010000758.1:0-2310 GCA_964514345.1 uncultured Candidatus Obscuribacterales bacterium | reverse complement strand
GGTCTTCACCATCACCGCTTTTATTCAAACTGTGTTCGGTGAGCTTTTGCCCAAAACTCTCACATTCAATCGAGCCGAAACAGTAGTGATGTACACCATTTATCCTATGCATTTCTGGTGCATCATCACTCGCCCAATCCTCATCATAATGAACGCTTTCATGTATTTCATTTTGAAAATACTTAAAGTTCCTGAACCCGCGCACCATCATATGGTCCATTCGGAAGCCGAGCTGAAAATGCTTGTGTCAGCCTCTCTTGAAGAAGGTGTAATCGAAGAAGAGGAAGAAGAGATGCTGCACAGTGTCTTTGAACTTTCAGACACAGCGGCAAGCGAAATCATGACACCAAGACGCGACATGAAAATGCTTTCGGCGGATCGCACTGTGAAAGATTTGATTGAACTGGCTTTGAAACACGGTCATTCTCGTATTCCTTTGTTTGATGAAAATGTGGACAATATTTTCGGCATGGTGCATATTCGCGACGGAATTAGAGCATATGCCGACGGAAAACAAAATTCACCCATACGTGAGCTTGCCCGCAAAGTGCTCATTGTGCCTGAAAATAAAGGTCTTGCCGATTTACTTGCCGAGTTCAAAAAAACCAAAACACATATGGCTGTGGTGGTCGACGAGCACGGCGGCACCCAGGGCATGGTGACACTGGAAGACTTGCTTGAAGAGCTAGTCGGTGAAATCGCAGACGAGCACGATATTGAGCAGGAATTTGTCAAACCTCAAGAAGACGGTACTGTTCTTATTGACGCCAGAATTTCTCTGGAAGACCTGAACGACCGCCTGGAAATGGACATTCAAGACGAAGAATTCAACACTCTGGGAGGCCATGTTTTTGGTGTTCTGGGGCATGAGCCTGTAGTCGGGCACGAAGTGAAAACTGATGACTACACTTTCCGCATAGAAGAAGCGGACAGGCATCGTATTATTTCGCTGCGCCTCACCAAACATCCAAAACCGGAACCGGTAGAAGAAGTCAAAGATTCCAAAGAAAATAATGGCAAAGGACATAGACGCACTACCGAAATAGATTTGTCTCAACCTAAAAACTTAGAAAATGCAGGATCGTGAAACCCTGATAAAAATGGCGAAGAACAGCATCGCCAAAAAATCTCTGGGACAAAACTTTCTAATAGATCCGGAAGCGCTTTCACTCATCGTAGAATGTCTTGATATTAAACGTGGTGAACCTGTTGTTGAGATTGGTCCGGGTATAGGCTTTCTTACTGAATTATTGATTGAATCAGGTGCCAGCGTCACGGCTGTGGAACTGGATGACAATCTTTCGGTGCGCCTGAAAAACACTTTTGGTAAAAAACTGAATCTGGTGCACAAAGATTTTTTGCAATTTGATCTGGACGAAGAATTTGGTTCTCAATCATACAAAGTAGTGGGCAATATTCCGTATCATATAACCACACCCATTTTTACTCATTTGTTTGGTGAGGTGGGAGAGCCTCAAAAGTGGAGTGACCTCATCAAACGTGTGGTCATGACCATCCAGTATGAAGTAGCACTGCGACTGGTGGCGCATCCTGGTGAAAAGGATTATTCAAGACTGACTCTTTTAAGCAATTACTTTACCGAGGCAAAACTGGAAAAGAAACTGCCGCCTGATTCTTTTTATCCTGCTCCCAAAGTTCATTCTGCCATAGTAAGTTTGCATCCGCTGCCAGAGGCGCCGGTGCAATGTCATGATTTGAAACTGATGCGACAATTAATTCAAACCGGTTTTTCCAGCCGACGCAAAATGCTGAAAAACACACTGCATTCATTTCAATCACATTTAGACATATCGCTGGATGAAGTCTTGCGCAAAAGTCATATCAGTCTCACTGCCAGAGCCGAAGACTTGCCTCTTTCAAAATTCGCCGCTCTAGCTGATGTAGTGGCGCAAGAAAGGAAAGGCGTCAAATAATGAGCACCAATATAAGTGTCCAGTGCACAGCCAAATTGAATTTGACCCTGGCCATTTTAGGCGTGCTTGCCGACGGCTATCACGAACTTGATACTCTTTATCAATCAGTAAATCTGGACGACACGGTCTTTTTCACTTTTGACACAAACAATTCGCAAATTGGATTTGTTGAAAGCGGAAATGATGTTCCGCCTGAATTTCCTCTTGATCAAAACAATTTGATTATTAAAGAAGAACTCAATTTCAAGTTGTTTTGGGAGGAGGTTTTGGAACCTAATTTGGACAGAAAACATCAGGCAAAACCCGTACATACTATTGCCGAAATAGAAATGTTGCAACGAAAATTTCCCAACAATATCCGCCATTTTAATGTGTA
>CAZEQP010000757.1:0-2310 GCA_964514345.1 uncultured Candidatus Obscuribacterales bacterium | reverse complement strand
AGAATGTGGGAGCAAGCACGTCGCGTCCCATACGCTCATTCATAAGTGCAACAAACGCAGGTGTGGTGGTGACTATTGTGATCATAAGAACGGCGCTGATAGACTGCAAAGCAAACATAGTGAGTGCATTGGTGCAAAACAATAAAAGGGCCACTGCCATTATTTTTTTCAGGTTGGCAAAACCAATCCAGCGCAATTTGCCGAAAGACCAGGTCATCGGAACTATTAATAAAGCACCGGTCACATTTTTCACTAAAAGCAGTTCTGTCGGTTTTATATTGCCTGCATAACCCAGCTTAACCACTATAGGTTCTATGGAAGCGGCTATTATGGCTAGCGAAATCCATAGAACAGCAGCTTTATTTTTGTTGGGTTGGGTTTCAGTCATAAAATTGTTTATATTATAGATCGGTGATTAAGGACAATAAACCTTATGAAAAGTATGTTGAAATCTGAAACGCTGATCTTAAATTCGCGTCTTTCCAGGGCGCAGTGTTTGAATCAGTTGGCTCAGGCAATCACCAGAGATAAGGCAGCAGCCAGACCGCTTTATGGCACAATCGAAGGCGAAAAATTCAATCTTAGAGTTGGGTTGCTTTTAACTGTCGACGGCAAGGTGGAAGAATCGCAGACAAATCAGTCGTCAAGCCGCATTATACTTAATTTTATCGTTCCTGGTTGGCTTGCATTTTCATATTCAGGCAGTTTTGCTTTTATTCTGGGCACTTCTTTATCGGTTCTGGCGTATGGTCAAAAATCGGCAGAAGGGGATGTTTTTGCCTCTTACTGGACGGCTTTGACATTGATTTTACTTCCTTCTTTGCTTTGCTTGTTTTCAGGTACTTTTTTGTTTGGCACGAATCATGCCAGTCAGAAAAAAATAATTCAAACTATCATTTCAATCTGTCAATGCGATCCTGTACAACACAATAATCAGAAGGATGCAATTTCTTCGGCTCGAAAAAGCGTGATGCTGAATGCGGTGTTGCACGTTCTGCCATTGCTTGCCGGATGGTTTCTGGTGCCTGTAGTGATCGACAATCTTCATGATAAAGCCTGGCAGATGTGGATCAAAGGAGAATATAAAAATTCGCAGGCATTTTGCCGTCCTATAGTTTTTCTTTCTGAACTTATCGATGGAAAGTCGGGGAAAAAAGCTGCTTATGCCAAATATATCACCGCCGAATGTTGCCGTTGCGCAGGGGAACTGGAAGAAGCCAATATTTTATACAATCAATCGCTTGCGGCTCAATTAAAGCATTACGACAAATACGATCCGCGCATTGCCTGGACTTATGACAATCTTGGTCGTGTTCAAGAAAAAATGGGAGAAATGCATTTAGCCGAGCAGTCATATAACAAAGCCGTTTTCATATGGAACACTGACAGAAAAAACCAGACTCCACTGATTGCCAGAACCAAAGATCGACAGGCTCTCATGTATATCGACAAAATGCGTAATACTCCAGATAAAGACAAGCCGGCGCTTTTAAAGCTGGCTAAAAGAACTATGGAAGAAGCTGTTGAATTAGATCGTGCTATTTTCAAAGACAGGGATGCAAGCCTCACTGTTGCCCAGGACTATAATGACTGGGGCGTAATTATGTACGCATCAGGAGACAAATCTGAAGCCAGTAGATTTTTTGAGGAGGCTTTTGCTCAGAAAAATTTGTGTAAAAACGATATTTCTCTTGCAAATACAATGCTGAATCTGGCATTTGTTACCAATAATGCGGAGCTTAAAAATAAGGGTCTGAATATTTGGCGCAATAGTCTGGGAAATTACACAAGCGGACTTTCCAATGAGGATTTATTAGCCCATATCCTGGAACGCACAAATATTGAATATGAATATCCCAACTGTTACGGCAGAGTGGATAAAGTAATCCCGGAGGCGTTGAAGTAAGCTAACTTCATAAACCCTTGCGGGTTGCAAAATACTTCGATACAATAATATCTCGATATCGAAATATCCGAAAACGAACAAATGAAAAAATCGAAGGACAAATCAAATCCAACCGGAATACATACCTGGCTCATACTGTGGAAAACGGCCAGAGCCGCCGAATCTTTTGCCCATCGCAGCATCAAGTCTCTTTCTCTGGGACTGGGAGTATCCGATTTCGGTGTGCTTGAGGCTTTGCTGCACAAAGGACCACTGCCCATCAGCGCTCTGGGAAATAAAGTACTTTTGACTTCAAGTTCGATGACTTCAGCAGTCGATAGGTTGGAAGAACTGGGTCTGGTGGAAAGAATAAACGATCCCGACGACAGACGCACCAGGCTGGTGGCTTTGACTGCAAAAGGCAA
>CAZEQP010000756.1:0-2311 GCA_964514345.1 uncultured Candidatus Obscuribacterales bacterium | reverse complement strand
GATGACTTTGCGACTGGGCGGAACTCAGGCAAGCAAACGAGCGGCGCTGGAAGAATTATTTGCCCAGGTCAGAGCTGCTCATGAAGTGTTGGAACTTTATGCAAGGGAGCCGGTAAGTATATCGGTGCGCGAATTATTGGAAGCGCGAACTTTGCTTTCTGACTTTTCTCACTATGACAGATTAGTGCAAAGAAAAATCAAACAAGCAAGAGCCAACAGAGAAGAACTGGCTGAGAGAACGCGCTTGAGTGAAGGCGACCCGCGTCCCAAGCCGATGGCTCCGGCAAGAAATACTCAGCGCGTTTCCACACGACAGCTGGAACCTTCTAACCTGGATGTCTCCGACTTTGACACTCTTATAAATATCTCCACAAGATACACAGATTCAGGTCCTGAGCGCAGTGTAATGAATTCTGTTTTCCTTATGCTCAAAGAATTGTTCCGTAAAGGAAGTTCTGAAAATGTGGCGGCAAGGGACAATCGTAATCTGACCGGACTGCTTCAGGATTTAAACAGTGTCAGCAATAAAGGTGTTAACGACACTGACATGGAAGTTTTGTCTCAGCTGTTAAAAGAAAATGCACCATCACCGGTTACACGCCAGAGAATAGATGAAATCAGAGCCGATATAGCCGCCTTTCGAGCTGCACTTGAAACTGAGCCTGTAATGCGTCTTTTAAATGACAATCCCATGGACGATGTGCACTTGAGAGTCATTCGTGAAGCCGGTGTCCAACCGAGTCAAGTGGAACCATTTATTGAATTGTGGAATTCAATTTCTAGACCGGGTGCTCAACTGACACATGGGGAGGCTGAACTTCTGAGCCGATTTATAAATTCAGATCTGGCTGAATTGCCCAGATCTATCTGGCCTATGATTATAAGTCGCATCAGAACTGAAGGCATAAATGCAGTTCTTTCTTATAAAGACAAACTTGAAAGAGCGGCAAGAGCATGGCATTTTGCTCCCGGCTTGAATCTTGATGACGCCTTCAGACTGGGTGGCAGAGATGTTCCCTTGTGGCATCGCATGGCAGCTTCTGTTACCCACACTATCGGCGGTGACAATAATTTCAACGCCAGATTGAATGAAATTATTTCAGGTGGTGAAGAAAACTTCTTTGCAGTTCACGGGCACCACTTGACTGAATCAGAACGTGTTGTATATTCTATTTTCCGTCAACGTATGAGTCTTGATCGAGAATCACACCTCATCGGAGTTATCGAGGCTCTTAAACAAGAACAATTGAACGGTCATCCCAATCCTGTCGATGCCATAAGAGATATTGATGCATCCTCACTATTATTTGCGCTGCAATTGGGACACAGCCCGCAAGAAGCTTTGAGACTGGCAAGCGCCTTTGGCACCGAGTTGCGCAATACATATGAACTAATCAGAAATGGATATGAACTTGTAGACAATCCACGTGTCACTGAACCGGTTGTAGTTCCTTTTGCCGATAACATATTCAGTTTAATCGGCGCAACGGCACCACTTTCATCAACCAGATCTTTTGCCGGACTCAAAGAGTATTTACGCGAAAACCTGGCCAATCTGGAGCCTGATGATGTGTCGACTGTGACCAGAGTCTGGCCTTATCTGGACAATGACTTAAAAGATAGAATTAGAAACTGGGGATCCAAAACACCTGCCGAACGGGCTCGAATGTCGTCTGAAGTGGCTAGACTTACAGATGTTGATTCAAAAATGGCTCAAGATCTCGAATTCTCAGAATTGGCGGCCCGCAGAACTATGCTTCCGGACGAACATTTCATGCGAGCTATTCAAACTATTCACAAGAGCGATTATTCAGATGAATCGACTTATATTAAACAGGCTCTGGCTATGGGACTTGTGCTTCAGCCCAGACTGCTCGAAAATCTTGGCAATGAAAATCTTTCCGATGTGTTGATGCTGATGAGAATAGCTCCGCATGTGCCTGTCCAGCTCATACCGGTGATGCGGGTGATGTCTAACATGCTTGACGAGCAACCTCTTTCTCCCTGGAAAATGGAAGCCGCTTATATGGCCTGGGAACAAACGATGGTGCCCACTATTATGGATAGACGCATCCGCACCGAGCATGAAAAAATTCAATTAGCCAGAGCCCTGGCAGGTGATGTGAGTGAGCCGCTTAGAAGAGAGTTTCAGACTCAGTATGCAGCAGCGCTTGCTATGGGTCGCACTGCCATATTGGAGCGAATCGGTGGACTTTCGGCGATAAAAGAATTTCATCCTCATATGAATGAGATTGAACAGATGCTCTTTTTAGCAGCTGTCCAGCGAAATTCGATTAATATCCATACCAGA
>CAZEQP010000755.1:0-2315 GCA_964514345.1 uncultured Candidatus Obscuribacterales bacterium | reverse complement strand
CGCCAGTTCGTCGAAAGGAAGAACGAAAAACCAGACCCGCAAATTAAGCCTGTCAAAGTTGTTGTCGTGGAGGACTGAGCCATGACAGCAAGCAAAGCGGAACTGGAAGGGACTTTAAACTGTCTCATAACCGAAGCACCGGAAATTATTTCAACCGCCTTAAATGGTCTGGGATATACGAACCTGAATGTAAATACACAATTCAGACAAGCAACTGGCCGAGCAAAAACAACAGAACAATACGGAGCCGACAGATGGGATTTTGAATTTCGAGTCATTGTCCGTTGGCAACCAATAACCAGACTTCCTGGCAAAGCGCTAATAAGCCTGGAAGTCGAAGAACAAACATTCTCTCATCAGCAAGACAATTGTTTAAAAAGATGCCACCAACTTTGGGACGAAATAAAAAGAAACAGCCAGTTAATTAAAGAAAACAAAGAAGACGATAGTTCAAGATGGGCAAACATCAATGAACTAAAAGATGCCGGATACCTGCAAGAAAAAACCAGCAACAAATTTATTGTCGGAAAGATAAACGACGAAATAGTTTCAATCCCGGAGAATTTGACACACGAACATATTTTAGTCTGCGGTCCAACCGGCGCAGGCAAAACACGAACGGTTTTTGTTCCCAATCTCACGCAAAGACTCTTGACTTCAGCCCTTGTAACAGAAGCTGCCTCTGGCGATAATCCCGCACCTCTATACACCATGACCGCCGGATGGAGAGCTTCTGCCGGTCATGCAATTCATTATTTCAATCCAAATGATTTGTCCAGCACGAGAATCAATCCGCTTGACGCCGTGCAGAATTTTGACGACGCATTGCAAACAACAAATTTGATAATCAGAAACACTTCGCTCCCGAACAAAATTGGCGGAGATCAAATATGGGAGCAATCAGAAATCTATCTGCTCAATTCCCTTGTCTTACATGCCGTAGGATTGCGAAAAGGAAAAGTAGCAGCCGAGGGAGAAAAAGCCAATCTGGCATACATCCGGTCTCTGTTGCGAGAAGGACCGGAAGAAATCGGCCGAGTAATTGAAAATACCAAGATTGACTTAGCGCGCAAAGAGTACCGGTCTTTTTACAAAAACACGAGCCCAAACTTTAGATACGGCGTTTGCTCCGGTCTTCTTGTTAGATTAAATCCTTGGGTCAATCCAAAAATTGCCGCCCTTACAGAAGTGACTGATTTTGATCCGTCCGTCTTGAAGGATCAACTATTCACTTTTTACTTTGTCACCTCCACCAAAAGACCTCAATTCAAACCAGTTTCCGCTCTTGCCTTCAACTATATTTTCGATATCATCCAAAGCCCAGGATTCAGATATCCGCTAACGCTCTTTCTTGATGAGCTGACAAACTACGGATATATCCCGGACCTGCCGGACAAATTGACACACATACGAAATCAGAAAATTGGAGCTGTCCTTGGAATACAGCATCGCATTCAGCTAAGCAAGGTTTATTCGGAGAAAGACGCACACTTACTTTTGACACAGCCAGGCACAAGAATTTTCTTTCGGCCTCGCGACAACGATTCGGCTCAAACAATAAGCCGATCACTCGGAAATGCAACTATAAAACAACGAAAAGTTCTCTCAAGCGGAGCAATTCAGGAAGATGAACGACAAAAGCCATTAATGGATGCCTCAGAAGTCGAACGCTTACCCAAAGAGAAGATCATCGTCCTAACCCCCAATACAAGTCCGGTTATTCTTGACACTATAAAACTGACCGAGGAAGAAGAAAAAAAGATCAACCTTCCACATCAAAGAAGAAAAATCCGAATCGACGAACGATTGATTTTAGAAAATAGAAATGATGTTCAATCGCCAGATGAAAAGAAAAGCTTTCAATCAAGGGAAAAAGAACCGAGTAACACAAAACCGTCAGTACATTCTTGGAAGAGCGGAGATTTAGAAGAGAAACCAGTAAATACAGACTCCTGCGAAATCGAAATGCAATCGCTTTGGAACGAAGAAGAAATGGAATAGCGATTTTCTTCCATGGCGCTAAAACAGCTCTATTAGACAATACACGATATTCACACCGCTGATTTGGCTCAATACAAAAATCGGCGGTCTCAAAAAACCAAGTCAAATAAGCATCGCAAGAAATGGCGGTGCTTTTTAAATGTTATTTTCCGCTGATACCAACCAGAAGAAAACTCGGCGCTGCCCTATAATGCCATCAACAGTAGCAATCCAGCCCCGGCGGTGCTCCATTCATTTGCTACCAACTACGGTGGTGCTCTAAAACGCCACCATACTTGTGATACCGCATAACGCACCGCCCGCTTTATCCTGCC
>CAZEQP010000754.1:0-2319 GCA_964514345.1 uncultured Candidatus Obscuribacterales bacterium | reverse complement strand
ACTTTTGCAAGGCGCAAAGAACAGCAATATGAAAAAGACACAAGCTCCAGGCGATGAAGCCATGGAGAGCTTTATTTTGATAGAGAAGTATTTTGACGGACAGGCTACGGTAGAGGAGATTGCAAGGGAGGCGAAAGTAAGTTCAAGGACGGTTTGGAGATGGATCAAGTCTCGCCGAGAAAATGGAATCAAAGGACTTTGCCGGAAAGACCGCAGTGATAGAGGAAAGAGAAGAAAAGTTCAAGATGATCTCAAAAGAGCAATTGAGGGATTGTATCTAAGAACGCCGAAGCCTACTGCAGTCTGGGTGCATGAACAGGTTATTGAGATATGCAAGTCTTTGCCTGATATGCAAAGTCCATCCCTCACTGTTGTTTGGGAAATCTGCAGCGATTTGGATAACAGGCTGAAAGTGCTGGCTCACGAAGGCGATAATGCGTATGAGCAGGAATATGACATTCTCATTCGCAGGGAAGCTGAAAGACCAAACGAAGTCTGGCAAAGTGATCACAAGGAAATAGACATTTGGGCAAAGGATGATTTTGGCCTGGTTGGCAAGGTTTGGCTGACCAGCATAGTTGATGACTACAGCCGAGTAATTCCGGGCTATTTTTTGGACGTTAAAAAACCAAATTCGACGAAAATCGCCAGTGCATTAAGGCAAGGTATTTGGGTAAAGGGTGATGAGAAGTGGCCTGTCTGCGGAATACCGGATGTGTTCTACAGCGATCAAGGACGGGATTTCAAGTCAACGCATATCGCGCAAGCGGCGGCTGACCTGGGGATGAAATTAGTCAGAACAAGAAAGAGAAAGCCCAGAGGTCGTGGAAAGATAGAAAGATTCTTCAAGACAGTAGATCTGAGATTCTCTAAAAAACACAAGAGCAGTAAATCTAAACCAATTAGCCTTCGTGCTTTAACTGAAGCCTTTCATGAATGGCTATTCAGTGATTACCATTACAGAAAACATAGGGAAATCAAAATGACTCCGATGGATAAATGGAGTCAGGCAGCATTTTTACCGCGATTGCCGGATAGTCTTGAAAGTTTGGATCTAATGCTTCAAAAAGTAGGAAAATCAAGACAAATGGGACGAGACGGCATTCGTTTCAAGAATTTCAAATACTCGGACATGACCCTAAGCGAGTCTGTGGGACAAGAATTCAGCATCAGATATGACCCAAGAGATCTATCCGCCATTTATGTTTATGGAGAAGAAGGCAAGCTCTTTTGCAAAGCAACCTGCGCTGAATTAACTGGGAGTGGACCGACTCCTGAGGCGATTATCGAGGAAAGGTCCCGTATCAAGAAGAAGCTCAAAAAGGAAATAAATGAGCGAAGGCAAGCGGCTTCTTTAATGGTCGGAGACGTAAAACCGATTCAGAAAAGTCCTGAGGGTGCTGCTTCGCAAACTGAATGTTTAGTACAAAAAACGAAATTGAGGAAATATTTTCATGAAAGAAACTAACAAATCGATTTTGGTAGATACTGTTTCCTACCGGAATTTCGTTGAAATTTGCCAAGCGTGCAGAGAGCAGAAAGAAATTGGTCTTAGTTTCGGAAAGCCTGGCGTGGGAAAGACTCTGGCTTCACGCCGATTGGCGAATTGGGATTTAGTCGAATCAAACTTCAATGCGAAAAATGGTATTCCAGTCAGGGCAGAAGATTTGATGAAATGCGATGTACTGTACTATTTGCCAAGCATCACTGTTTCAGCTCCAAGATTGCTTACTGAGTTGTTACGGCTAAGAAATAGATTTGACGATGTAATCTCGCGTGCCGTTACCTGGACTAAGCCAGAACAGTGGGCAAATGAAATACAAAATTGCCATACCAATTTGATTATTGTCGATGAAGCGCATCGGCTGAAATATCAAGCTCTTGAGCAACTGAGGGACATTCAAGATCAATGGGAAGTGGGGATGATCTTGATAGGCGATCCAGGGATGGAGCGGTCCATAACGCGTATGTGGCACTTCTGTGACAGGATAGCGAAAGTTGACGAATTCAAGGCTATGGAGAAATCCGAAGTATTTGAGTATATAGATTCTTGGGCGCTTACTATGAATTTGCCAAAGCCAACCGAAGATGTCCATGAGCTGGTGAACTGGTACAGCCGTGGAAATCCCAGAGCCTTAGGGCATCTGTTTTCAATGGTAGCCAGAATCCTGAAAATCAATGATGACCTGGTGACCGAAATGACACGGGAGGTCATTGAAACCGCCCGAGAAATGATGCTTTTCGGACTTAACGGAACATTGGTAAAACAGGCTCAATAATGGGCTGGTATTGTATATAATACCGCTAGTGGGCCAAAAA
>CAZEQP010000753.1:0-2321 GCA_964514345.1 uncultured Candidatus Obscuribacterales bacterium | reverse complement strand
GCAAAGACGGCTCCTGATGCTCAAGTACATCAATAGCCGACACAATATCGTAAAATCCATCCGGTATTTCCATTTTCATGAAGTCACCACCAGTGGTGACGGGATCTATGACTTCGACATGCACATCCGGTACGAAAAGAGCCAGGGCTCCATCAAAACCACCCACATCAAGAACGGTTGAAGCTTCTTCTCTCAAGTCGTTAATCACACGAGCGGCAGCATTCAACCTGATATATCTGTCCCAACGCAAACTTTCTTTCATAGACACGTCTTGAAAGCTGACCCGGCAAACTCCTTCTTGCGTTCCCGGTATTAGTTTGAGCCCTTCAAGGGGCATAATGGCGGACATGTTTAAGTTCAATCCTCTTTTTGCGAATTTGCATTATAGAGCATCGAGCCGAACAATTTCAAAAGAGCAGGAATGACAACCAGGGTCAAAAGTGTCGAGCTTATCATGCCGCCCAGAATGACTATGGCTAAAGGCTGTTCCAGCTCGCGCCCGGCTCCGCCCAGCACAGCAATAGGCAATACACCCAGCGCTGCTGTCAGGGCGGTCATAAGCACAGGACTGAGCCTGTCCATGGCGCTTTGTTTGATGATTTCGTCCAGATCATTTTCTCCTTTTTCTTTGCACAGATTTTCAAAGTGAGAGACAAGCATTATGCCGTTTCGCGTCGAAATGCCGAACAAGGTTATAAAGCCGACCATCGAGCCTACGCTGAGTACAGCGCCGGAAAATAAAACTGCCCAGATGCCGCCTATCAAGGCAAGCGGCAGATTAGCCATAATAAGCAAAGCGCCTCGCCATGATTTAAATGCCATAGTGAGCAAAACAAGCATGCCTACAAGTGCAGCGCCGCACAAGATGCCCAGCTGCTGGCGGGCTTGTTCTTGCGCTTCGAATTGACCACCGTATACTACATAATATGACTCAGGCAGTTTCACTTGATCGTGGATTTTTTTGCGCGCCTCATCTATGACACCGCCCAGATCTCGTCCTGAAACATTCGCTTGCACCACTACCCGGCGCAAAACGTTTTCATGACTTATGGTATTGGGGCTGGTGCCCTCTTTCACTTCGGCAAGAGCGCCGATGGGAACTTTTATTCCCGATGGCGTATCTACTAAAGTAGATGTTATAACACTCATTTTATTTCTGAATTCGGGCTTGAAAAGCACGTACAAATCAAAAGCCTTTTGCCCTTCAAGCACTTGCGAAACAGCAATTCCTTTAAATGCAGCCTCGATTGAATCGGCTAAATCTTTTACCCGCACTCCATAGCGAGCGGCGGCGCCGCGATTTATTTTTATAGAAACTTGCGGCACCGGGATAATCGGCTCCACATGCACGTCTACTGCACCTTTTACGCTTTTCATTACAGATTCGATTTCTTTTGCTCTCTCGTGCAATACGTCTAAATCAGGACCGAAAAGTTTAATGGCAATAGCGGCATTGACACCCGATAGTGCGTGGTCCATACGATGCTGCAAATATGAGCCTGAGTCTGTTATGAGTCCCGGGATGTGCGAAAACTCGTGTCGCACATGGTAGAGAATATCCTTTTTATTTTTGCTGTCCGGCTTCAACCTGATGTCGTATTCGCTGAAGTTGCTTGCGCCGTAATCTTCTCCACCTTCGGCTCGACCTGCTCTCTGATCGGCCGCCATTATATTGTGCTGAGTAACCAGGTGAGACGTGAGTTCTTTGCCGATATTTGTTGTCGTGGTGAGACTGGTGCCCGGCATTGAAGTGGCGACAACAATAACATTGTCTTCGTCAAAATCCGGCAAAAACGTAGTTCCCATTACGAATAAAGGCAGCATGGACAAAAGCAAAAGCAGACCGGATCCGGCTAAAACAGAGCGCGGATATTTCATGCTTATTTTTAAGGCGTCTGCATAAATCTTTTTCAAAAGATCCACCAGACGTGTTTCTCTGGCTGGAACAGAACTGGCGTTATGCAGTAACAAAAGACTGAGCGCAGGCGTCACTGTAAGCGCGACTACAAGTGAAGACAAAAGCGAAATGAGATAAGCAAACGCCAGAGGGCTGAATATTTTTCCCTCCAGTCCGCTTAAAGACAAAACAGGCAGGAAAACCAGCGCCACAATTAAAGTGGCATAAACAACAGAGTTTCGCACTTCAGAAGATGCCGAATATATTACTCGCCAGACAGGGCGCGGATTTGTCGCCTCTCTATTTTCACGTAAACGGTGACAGACATTTTCTACATCGATTATGGCGTCGTCCACCACTTCGCCGATGGCGATAGCCAGCCCTCCCAGAGTCATTGTGTTTATCGTATAACCTTGCCATTTCA
>CAZEQP010000752.1:0-2324 GCA_964514345.1 uncultured Candidatus Obscuribacterales bacterium | reverse complement strand
AATAGACGATTTACCTGGTGTGGTGCTCCGCCTGGAACAAAATAAAAGTGAGAAGGTTTCATGAGCGGATGTAACATTACTAAGTGTGATACCGGTACTACACCATATTTGGTGCACAAGGCGATCATACGCTCGGTGACCATTTTAGCTGTGGACAATAACCTATATGAAGTCCAGCTGGAGAATGAAGAAGTGATGCGGCAGTGCCGTCCCGGCCAGTTTTTCCAGATTTATGTGCCGGGAGCCGGTGAAGCACCTATTTCAATTTCGTCATTCACTCGCAAGAATTGCATAGAATTTTGTGTGCGAAAAATAGGGCGGGTAACAAATGCGTTGTTTCAATTGAAGCCGGGAGATTGGGTTGGGCTTAGAGGCCCCTATGGTAACGGATTTCCGGTGGAGGAAATGGAAGGCAAGAATATTATCATGGTGGCAGGCGGCTTGGGAGTGGCTCCACTTCGCTCTCTTTGGCAGCATATTCTCGACAAAAGACGAGACTTTGGAGCAATTACACTGATTTACGGTATGAAGCACAGTGAAGATATTCTTTTCAGAAATGAATTCAGACAATTGATTCTTCGCCCCGATATGGAAGTTTTTGTAGCTGCTGAGCATGTAATGGGGCCCGAGATTCCACCATTGAATTTCCAGATTGGTATGGTGACTGATTTATTGAATCTGGCCAATTTCGATCAAAGTTATGTTGCCGCTCTTTGCGGGCCGCCTGTAATGTACAGATTCGTTGTGAATGAAATGAAGAAGCGGGGATTAAAAGACGGGAATATTTATCTTTCACTTGAAAGGCACATGAAATGCGGCATGGGTAAATGCGGGCACTGTTTTATCGGAGGACATTTTGCTTGCAAGGAAGGTCCTGTATTCAGTCTGGCTCAGCTCAATTTTATGAAAGAAGCGGTCGAGTGCCCAGGTGCCTGCTCATGACGGCAAACGGGAAACTACCGAGAATCGCAGTGCACGGACTTACAGGTTGTGCAGGTGAATTGCTTGTTATTTTGGAAAACCTAGGCGCTGTTTTGCCTTTCGTGCAGGTGGCCAGTTTTCCTTTTGCCCAGAGCAAAAATGAAATAAAAGATGTCGACATTGCTTTTGTTGAAGGCAGTGTCAGTCAGGAACATGATATTGAAGTATTGAATAAAATCCGTGCTCATTCAAAGTGGCTTGTGGCAGTGGGAAATTGCGCGGTCCACGGCTGTGTGCAAAGCTCGACATGTTCAAAATTCAAGCCGGAGGAAATGGTTGAATCTGTTTACGGCAAAGACTCGCCAATTGAAGCCTTTGACGCCAAGCCGCTTGCCGATTATGTGAAAGTGGATGTGGAGTTGTCCGGATGCCCTATAAATAAGAATCAATTCCTGGCTGTGTTAGCCAGTCTTTTAAAAGATCACCTTCCTTACATAATAGACAGACCGGTTTGTCTTGAGTGCAAATTGAGAGAAAACGGTTGTGTACTGATTGAAAAAAATCTGCCTTGTCTTGGTCCTGTGACCGCCGCAGGTTGTGGAGCTTTGTGTCCGACTTTCGGTGCGGCCTGTTATGGCTGCTGGGGACCCTGTAAAGATCCCCAGCTTGACGCTATGGCGATAATTTTGCAAGAAAAAGGATACGAACTGGACGAAATTCTTTTCAGACTGGGTGCTTTCGGGATTCCTGAGGCGGCTCTTTGTCGCATTGACCAGGGAGCAAAATAAACGATTTTTCGGCAGTCCCCGTTAAGGAACGCGATTCTTGAAGAGGCTGAACTTCGCAAGAAAATGCCTTATACTGAACTAGCATAAACCTGATTGGAAAAAACTGAAATGCGATTGTCACTAATATCAAGCCTGTTATTATCGTTCTGGGTCTGCTCTTCTATGCAAGCTCATGCACAATCCAGAGCTGATGATAAGTGGGCCTTAGTTGTGGGGGTTAGCAAATATGCCGATTCAAGCTTGAATATCGGTGACTGTGCCGACAATGCTCGCAAATTTCATGAATTCCTGACTAAAGAAGCTAATTTTGCGCCGGATCATTGTAAATTGATGCTGGACGGCAGTGCCACCAGAAACAGTGTCATAGAATCATTAGGAAACAAATTTTTCCCCCGGTGTGTTAGACCTAATGACTTGTTGGTGATTTATTTATCCGGAGCCACAAGCCGCTCCGCTCTGGATGCGCGGGGAGTCAATTATTTTCTGTGCAGTGACGCGAATAAAAACAGAATTTATGAAACCGGTATATCACTGCAAGATTTGACCAACCTGACGCGTTCGAGAATATTATGCAAAAATGTGGTGTACATTTTCGATGGATAGTTTTCCAATGCA
>CAZEQP010000751.1:0-2324 GCA_964514345.1 uncultured Candidatus Obscuribacterales bacterium | reverse complement strand
AAGACATGTTAATCTCGACGGATGCACTACAGTGACCGTTTAATATATTCCACAATTCTATATATGTCTATCAAGCACCAGTGAGCACGGCACGAGCAATTATTACAAATGCTTAATATTTCAAAAGTCCCACAGAGCTAGGTTTTCGGGAAACGATTCAAATAAATGAGCGGCGACGGACTTCTTATTAAAAATGGTCAGGTGGTAACACCTTCCGGCTTGCAAATGTCAAGCGTACTGATAAAAAACGGTCGCATTCAAGATCTGGGCGAGCAGCTTGAAAAGAATGTTGAAATCCTGGACGCCCAGAATTGTTATGTCACCCCCGGACTGATTGATTTGCAGGTTAACGGTTCGCCTCAATGCAATCTCTGGGGTGATCCCGATGCAGGCGATTTGATGCGTATGCGCAAAGAAATGCTCAAGCATGGTGTCACATCTTTTTTGCCCACACTAATCACGGATGATATTGAACATCTCAAAAAGAATATAGATTTTTTGAATGCAAATGGAGTTTCAGAAAACGGATTCCAAGCCATGTCGCGCATGCCCGGTATTCATCTGGAAGGACCCTGTCTTTCTCCCAGGCGCCCGGGCGTTCATCCGCCCCAGTATCTTCAACCTCTCAATCTGTCGATTATCAAAGAAATAGTCCGGGACAATGTGAAACTAATAACTCTGGCACCGGAGCTTGATCCTTCAGGGGAAGCCGTTTCCTGGCTTGTCCGAAAGAATGTCGCTGTTTCGCTCGGACATTCGGATGCCACTTTCGAAGAGGCTCAAAGTGCCTTTCAAAAAGGGGTGAAACTGGTCACTCACCTTTTTAATGCTATGCCTCCACTGCACCACAGGGCACCAGGGGCGGTGGGAGCTGCGTTTCTGGATGATGGTGTTAGTGTTTGCTTGATTGCAGATGGGCTGCACTTGAGTCCGGATACGGTAAAACTGATACTGAAAATCAAAAGTGCGCACAAAGCAATTCTGGTCACCGATATCGCCACCGTAGGCACCAAGGATGGTGGCCTTGTCGGATCTTCAATTACACTGGATCAGGCAGTGCAAAATGTGGTGTCATGGGGGGCGTGTGATTTTGTTTCAGCCATCCATATGGCTACTTGCAATGCCGCACGGGCAGTCGGTCTTGAAAATGTAGGCAGCATCGAGAGAAACAAAGTGGCCGACATATTGTTATGGGACAGGGTCAGCCTGAAACTGAAAAGAGTTATTTTCGGCGGAAAATTACTGCCCTAATTTGGAAATGTCTATTTCGCTTGTCAGCTTTTTGGCTGTGTGCTTTTTCATTTCAGTTCTGTTTTCCAGATAGCGTTCAAGCACGCTGCTCTTGAAGCTGGGCAGTGTTTTGGCTCGTTTGCGTCTCAGTACGCCCGAGGTTTCTTCGTAAGACAAAATGCCCGAGCTGTACATGTAATACTGAGTAAGAAAATAATTCACCATCTTCTTATTGACCAGATTGAATTCAAGCAAGAATTTGCAGGTGGCAAAAGGGTCGGCAAACAATTGTTCGCAAGCTCTTTCGATATCTGATTCAGAAAAGTAGCCGGCATCCTGCAAAATATCCACCAGTCGTCTGGCGGCAAAACTCTCATTGGCAATATCCGCCGAGTCGATGTCAATTTCGCTTAAATCCTGCTCTTCAAGCGGTTGCGGCGCAGATTTGAAATGTTTCTTTTTGCTTTGATTCTCATCATCACCGGCTGTATTTTCATATGGCTCTTGATCATATTCTTCATCTTCAAATTCTGCTTCTCTTTCGGCTTGAAACTGAGCTTTGATGTCGTCTATATCAAATTCTTGAGTTTCAAAATCACCTTTTGCCGACATTGATTCTTCTGCTTTGAACCAGTGCACCACAACCGACTGCAACTGATCTATGGCTGTTTGCTGATCTATGGCTTCAGACTGCAAATCATTATAGATATTGACCACACTTGGAAATAATGAAGGGGGAATTATTCCTTCCATTACAAGCGCTCTGCCCAGAGGAACTCCGGCTTCAAAACTTGTGGCAAGAGCGTGGTCAATTTGATTTTGAGTGACAACTTCAGCCGCCACCAGTAATTGAGAGAGTATTTCTCTGCCCCTGGGTGAATCCAGTTCGTGAAATTTGGTTCCCAGTGCCTTGTAAAGCGAAATGCCTTTGCTTTTTACTGAACTGAGAGCGGCGATGATATTTTCTGTCGTCTCCGTACCGTGACTGATCAAAGATTGACCTAATAGCGCCGCTTCAAGCAATTGTTCGCTTACGCAGCCTGAAACCATCAACACCTGTCCGATAGGCACACCCAGCCGCTTGGATACTTGAA
>CAZEQP010000750.1:0-2329 GCA_964514345.1 uncultured Candidatus Obscuribacterales bacterium | reverse complement strand
ATTTCAAGAGTGAGCAAAGCCGCTTCTTTCAGTTGACTGAAACACCTCTCGTAAGGATAAGAAATGAAATCAATTTGCTCTGGACGAATGATTTTGTAAGTGTCGTTTGTTGAATCTGACAAATCTGCTGAAGACAATTCGAAGTTTTCGGCAGGCATTTCTGTGTGCTTGACCAATTTACCGTCGGCGGTCAAATAGTTATAGAGACCGCTTGAATGAAGGGAGTCGAAATTCTCTTGATAAAGGCGATTTATCCGGCGATAAACGGTTCCATCTTGCAGAAATACATAACCGGCCGGGTCTTTAAATGATGCGCTATTTCGATTTGTCACTGCCTGTTATTCTGGTCCAGAAAAGTTTCACGCTTACAAGCCCGGCAAGTATACCGCCAACGGCAAGCTGAAAAAACATGCTGCCTGAGGTGGGGTCAAGATAAGCCAGTGCAGAACGAGTGTAAACCAATTCGTTTACTGCAAAGAGCAAGAAAGCCAGAATGACAGTCTCAATATTTTCTCTGGTCGAGCGAAGCCGCATAAACCTAAGATACTACATTTAACGGTACAGCTGGTTGATAAATGGAGATTTTCCGGATAGGCGCCTGGATTTGGGGCTGGCGATGTGTTTTTTGGGCGGCTTTCAGCCTTTGAAGAATCATATTCAGTCTTACTTCAGGTGAAGCGTCCGGCACGCGCACTACTTCAATACCGCGGCGGGAATATGCCGCTTCCAATCGGTCGGTAATGCTTATAGTGAAGTCCAGGTCCTCTCTGCGCACACTTGTTGCTTCAAAAAAGGACAGCGGCTCGATAAGAAAAGCCAGTTCATAACGTTTGGGGTCTATTGAATTAAAGATGGGAGGTACTGCCATTCCGTCTACATTAAAGTAGGCTTCTCCGTCGAAAACGCCCCGGTCAAGAAAAATGTCTTTGGAATATTGAGCCAGTCCGCGTTCGGCTTCAAGCTGCATACGCAGCACTTCCATTTGGAATTGCATGCGGTCCACCCAGGGAAGTATGCGACCTTCCTTGATGATTTCAGTTGCCACTTCCTGGACGACTTTATATCCGTGATTTTGCAAAAGGTTGATCAAGGTTGTTTTGCCAACGCATGGTCCACCGGTAATAACTAAGCGCATGCTAATCTCACAAACCCCAAAAACGGGATACCACCTTGATTACTAAAAACTTTAAGTAATAATTTGCAATTGATCAATATAAGTTTTTCCAATGATTTCCATATGTTTGAAAGAAAACTCAATACTCCATGAGACAATTCAAGTGAAATCAGGTTTCCAAATGGATAACGTGATATAAGGAATGAATCCCTCTCCTCATCCCAGGAGTACTAATTTTGGAACCTGTAACTTTCGTCAATGCCTCCACTCCTGCCGCAATGGCACTATGGTTTGCTGTCTTTTTTCTCATCTCGTGGTATTACCACGGCATCGGCATTACCCTGGGATATCACCGTCTTCTCACTCACAAAGCTTTGAAATTGCCCAAATGGCTGACTTATCTCATTTGTTCAGGCGGTTATTTTTGTCTCATGGGCGGTCCAATCAACTGGGTAGGAACTCACCGCCTTCACCATCAAAAGTCGGATGTCGAAGGTGATCCGCATTCTCCATTACATGGTTTTAAACACGCACTTTATGAGTGGATGTTCACTATGCGTGATAATCAAAGCGATGAAGAAATGCGCCGTCAGGTTCCTGATTTGTTGCAAGACAAGTTCTTGTGCAAGTTGGGTGTGGAGCATGAGCCTGTTCAAGCGCGCAACTGTCTCATTTATTCAATTATTTTCCGTGTGATCATCCTGTTTACTCTTGGCTGGATTCCTGTTTTAGCCAACCTTGCCGCCACATTCATGGTGTTCTGGTCACCGCAACTGGTGAACTCTGTATGCCATTTGAAGAGTCAGGGTTACCGCTTATTCGAAACCCGCGATGAAAGCCGTAATGTCTGGTGGGTAGCCATCATGTCTTGTGGAGAAGGCTGGCACAATAATCACCACGCAGTCCCGCGCTCTGCCCGTCACGGCATGGCCTGGTGGGAATTTGACGTGACCTGGTTGACTATTCTGTTTTTGGAAAAAATAGGTCTGGCCAAAGATGTGGTCAAACCGCAGAGTCTTGCAGTCGAACAAAAAAGATTGCATCGGGCTTATGAAATCACTTCTGCTCGTAAATCCTCAGCCCCAGTCTCTAAAGCCGCACTGGCAATGGCAGCATCAAAATCTTCAACAGGTTCTGATGTTGATGATTATGACTATGCAGACGATTACGCCGACATGGCTAAAGATCCTGCCGAAGAACCCGATCATCCTGCTG
>CAZEQP010000749.1:0-2337 GCA_964514345.1 uncultured Candidatus Obscuribacterales bacterium | reverse complement strand
CGTCTGTATCATTTCCTGCAGCCACAATGTCTTTGAGTATGCGGATATTTGTCGGGGCGAATTTCAATCCGCGGATTTGTTCTTCTTTACCCGAGCGTGTGTCTACTTTGTAGATAAGTATGGGACTCGGTAAGCTTATAGTTGTCGGGCTGGAGCTGCTGATAACATATGAGGAGCCTAGGTCATCTGAAGAATAAGCTTCTCTTTGAGTGTTATCTATTCTTCTTACTACGATGACATAAGGCAGACCGGCTTCTTCTCCTAGACGTCTGAGCATTTTTAAAAGTTCTTTGTTCGAACTTGTTTTATTGCTGGTGACAAGCAGTACGCTGTTTTGTGATGTTTCATCCGAAATGACACCATGTCCGTTTGAAGTTTTAGTGTATTTGGTGGGAGTACGTCCGGCGCAGAATGCTTTGAGTACGCCGTTTTGCACCACATCTACCTTTTGCGGCTGCACTCCTTCTTCGTCTATGTCATAGCCGCCGAATAAAGTTTTGCCTTTCCAGGTCCGCATATAAGGGTCGTCTACAACACTGAGAAAAGTCGGCATTATGCGCTGGTTCATTTTTCTTCCCAATGGATTATTGGTGGGAACAGCATTTGAATAGTTCGACAAATGATCACGTTTGGCGGCGATATTTGGTGCCAGGGTGCTGGCGATAAATTCGGCGGCTGCCTGTCCTTCAAACAAGACCGGTCCGTCGTAATCCTCTCCGGCTGGAGCATTCACGATTTCGGTGAGACGTTTACCCAGTTTGCGCAATTCTTCTTTCATTTGTTCTACCGAGGGTAAATTGTCCTCGTCTCGGGCGAGAGCTTCGGTGCCGTCTGAAATGACTTCGCCGTCTTTAGTTTGTATATTGGCGAAAGCTTGATAACGAGCTGAACATTCGCCGTTTCTGGCTATCGTCCCTTCACTGTTTACCAGCCATAGATTCAGTATGCGTTCGTCGAATCTTACCCATGAATTTCGCAATGTGGGAAATTCAAGAAAGACGGCAGACAGCTCACGCACTTTATTTGTCCAGTCTTCTTTATTTAGTTTCATTGCCCTGGCTTTATTGATCAAATGATAGGGCGTGGCTGGAGAAAAATCGTCGAGGGTAGTAGCGACGTTGCGCTCAAGCAAAAGTGCTTTCTTTTCTTCAAGATACTTAATGGCTTGTTTGTATTTTGTATCGGTGGATAGCCAGACACTTTTACGCAGACCCATATAATTTTCATCTACAGGGGTGGTATCAGATTTAGTTGACGTGGCTTCGGCATAGTCTGTGGTATCAAAATTAGAATTATCCAGTTTATAGCTTCCCACTCGCACCATCGGATATAAAGAGCGGTCGACTTTGCCTGAACGGCTCACTATGGCTCCCAGATTGCCTTCCACGCTGAAATCGATACTTTCATAAAGATTATAAGCAAGAAAATAAGGTGCGTCGTGTCCCGGCAAACGCAATAATTTCAAAGACCGGTGCAATTCATCAAGCAAAGCATTGAAATTGACATCGAGAGTTTCTTCTTTCTCGATTGCAGTTGTCGGGGCGCTTTGAGATTTTGTTTCTTGAGCCAGGACCTGGGTGACAGAGAAGGACAGTATCAAAAGCAGTGCAAGTAATTTTTTCATTATTTACGCACCTGCTTTATCTGTGGAGTTACAGGAGCGGAAGGATCAGGCAATAAAGGCGGCTTTTCGTCCGACTTTTGTTTGCGCTGCACTTCTATTGTTTTTACTAATAAACTGGGCGCCGAAGCCGACACACTTACCCAACCGGATTCGGCACCACATTCACCGTTGAATATCTGGGTTTCATCTGAGGCGGCTGTGATTTGTTCAAGACTGGCAAGTGGGGTGCCGACTATATCCACTCCACGCAATAATTCGTCTTTGCGGCCGTCGGCATATACTTTGGTGA
Source organism: uncultured Candidatus Obscuribacterales bacterium (assembly GCA_964514345.1). GTDB lineage: Bacteria > Cyanobacteriota > Vampirovibrionia > Obscuribacterales > Obscuribacteraceae > Aved-18. The sequence continues at coordinate 424 of CAZEQP010000749.1, read as the reverse complement.
CTATCAAAGGAAAGAGTCTGAACAGCTGAGGTTCGCCTACTTGAGTCATAGTGGAGCCGCCGGCAATTTCATCGAAAATGAGACCGTATGATTTGCCTTGCTTTTTGATTTCTTCAATTAGCTTGGCTCTCAGCTGGTCATAAGTGATTGTTTTATTGGAGTCTGCCACCACCATCAAGTTACCCTGTCTGGCGCAAGGCGGTGTGCCGTAATTACATCTGCCGTGACCATTTGAGTGAGGGTATCCTGCGATAGGAGAGCGGCTCATCAAAAAGCCTTTAAGTTTTCCGTGGTCGACTAAAGTCACAGGTCGAGCCGGGATGCCTTCGTCGTCAAATTTGTAATAGCCTGAAAGTTCAGTGTTGTTTAGCTTAAACTTACTTGGATCGTCAATGATAGATATGAATTCAGGCAGTATCTGAGT
>CAZEQP010000748.1:0-2350 GCA_964514345.1 uncultured Candidatus Obscuribacterales bacterium | reverse complement strand
CCTTGCAATGCAAATCTTTCCAGTGGCGTAGCCTGCGACCCATTGATACCATCTTTAGTGCCGCCAGCTGCTCTGCTATTTTGAATGCTTTTCCGAACGCAAGTCAGACTTACTATCGAGCAAGCATTTTTCTCTCGTGTCTTCGAGCTCTTTGGAGTTTCCTCCAGTTGATCACTCTGAACACGGATTTTTTTCGATTCTAGTCTTCTTAACTGACGCTTTTGACCCGTCTATATCCGTCCAGCTAGGGCTGAAACGGCCAGGAAGCTATGATAATCGTTATACATTATATGCCCGGGGATTGCTCTTTATATTCATGACTTCTCCCTTTTTTGGTTAAAAACTAATGGGTTGACTTGCCCGAAAGCCCCATTATATGGGTGGTATATACATTTAATATCAGACGGGTGTAACAGTGCATCTAAACTAGGGTGAACTGAAATATGGAAGGATTCCTCTCTTCTCTTGCGTACTATATATAATGTAGGGGTAGCTCCCGGTAAGGGTGCAGAACTGTTCAATATGCCGACGTGGCTCAGCTGGTAGAGCAGCGGTTTCGTAAACCGCAGGTCGTGGGTTCGAACCCCACCGTCGGCTCCATTTTTTTCTATATTGCGATACTGGACCTTAATGTCCGGCAAGATGTCCGGGTGAATTTCCGCAGTATTAAACTTGAATGGAACTGAGACAGAAATCTAGATGGTAAAGTCATGTAGCGTGACCGGTAAAATGTCCGCTTAACTGTCCGGCTGACTATTTTGTATTGGATTTCTTTTGGGTTTTTTCTTTGTCGCTTTTCTCAGTATTTTTCGAGCTCAGAATAGAGTTTTGACAGCATGCTTGCAAATCCAATAAACACTGACGGTAAACAACCTGTTTTATATAAGTCTGGTATGGAACACCAAAAAATGCAGCTGCTTTCTTGACCAGATTCAATTGTTGTTTTCTCCACCTGAAGTTGACTCTGGTCTCGGATAATTCTTCCTCTGCTTGCGTAATATACTTTTCCACCATTTCAGAAGTGCGACTATCCATAACGTGTTTGCCTGAATGGATCACTTTCTTTGGATCAAATTTGCCACGGGCCATGTTAAACCTTCACTTCAAAACAACTGATTACCATAATTACTTTGTCTACTTCCAGCCAGAACCAATATAAGTGTTCTGAGTCGAGAGAAGTTTCATATCGATTGTATTCTTCATTCCATTTATCAGTTCCTTCGAGCCAAATCCGGATAGCATCATCTTTCGTTTTAAGGTGCCTAGCCCAAATGTGAAGCATGCCGGGTTGGTCATATTCGACCTTGAAGACGAAAACCCATTCTTCATAGGAATACCTCTCATAAACTCGCACTCTTCACCTCAGTATTGTATCATAATGTCAATACTATGTATTGACAAATGCCACTTAAGTTATTAAAGGAAAACAGGGCTTGCGAACTTGTTTTAGCCCTCAGTCTAGTTTTGCTGATTATAAATGCAATTCGCTCTGTTTGAATCTTTAACCTTGTCTGTTTGTCATTTATCAATTTATGGCGAGCAATGGGTGATTTCACCAGAGACAGCCCATCCAGGTTTGTCTATTCTGCTTGTATGAAAATCAAACTGCCGACTGTTGAATTTTACGCCTGGATGTGGCTTGCAGCCCTGGTAATCAGAGCAGCCTATTCAATAAGCTATAGATTTCATTTTCAGGATGATCTTGCTCCCGAAGTTGTCCAGCATCTTTTGCCGCAGGCAATTATTGTTGCGGCTCTTTTGATATGGCGAAAACGAACTGAAAAGAAACGACTTGAAAAAGAGAGCCTTTGGAAGACTATTTGGAAAAACTATGAGCGCAACTTACTTTTCAAACCAATAGTTTGGCTGCATAAGTTTTGCCTTCACAGTGTTTTGCTTTTGACTCTAATTCATTCTTGTTATGTCATAAGTTGTACCGCAAGTATTATGACGTCTTTGACTTTATGTTCGTTCAGGCAGTTTGAGATGGCTGAACGCCTTTATAAAGTAACGCCGTGGCCTTTGGACAAAGAAGACATTACCCTCATTGGTACATGGGACGGAATGGGCAGGAAAGATGAAACTTTTAAAGTTGATAAAGAAATCAGCGCTGCAATCGAAAATATTTACGGATCTAAAAGTAAGCAATTCGCTCGCAGAAAGCTGTTAATTGGAGAAAGATTTTGCCGTTGCGGAGTGCGTAATTTTTCGAAAGGAAAAGAGCAAGTTGCTAACAATCATTTTGTTTCAGCACTCTATTGGTTTGAACAGTCCCTCACATTACACAAACAGCTTAAAGATAGATTTGAAATCACCAAAGACCTGAGCAATATTGCCTATTGTGCAGCCA
>CAZEQP010000747.1:0-2356 GCA_964514345.1 uncultured Candidatus Obscuribacterales bacterium | reverse complement strand
AGCAGCGCGTCCTATGGTTGGTGAAGGGAAAAAACTGATTGTGATTTTTGGATGCGGCGGAGATCGCGATGCCACCAAAAGACCGAAAATGGCTGAGGTGGCGACTCAACTGGCTGATGAAATAGTCATTACTTCGGATAATCCACGAAGTGAAGACCCGGAAAAAATTATTGCCGACATTTTGAACGGCGTTGTGAACGCTGAAAAAAAATCAGTGGAAGTGGAATCAGATCGAAAAACTGCTATTCATAACACCATAGCCGGTGCCCAGCCTCTGGATATGGTCGTGGTTGCAGGAAAAGGTCATGAGACTTACCAGATTCTTAAAGACCGAACCATAGACTTTAATGATGCCGAAGAAATAAAGACTGCTCTGAAAAAACGGTTATAATCAGCCCATGGGCATCAGTTTTAACATCACCTCGGTTCGGGAAGGCACTTTATTCAATGTCATGCAGCTTCTCAGTCTGGAGAAGGTAACTGGTTCATTAACGGTCAAATTCGGACCCAAGATTCCTGAAGTCACTATTTATTTCGAACAGGGAAACCTGACTTCAGCTGAGTTTGGAGATTTGCTTGGAGACCCTGTTCTTGATTTGCTTTTGTGCCAGGAATTTGCCATCAAAGAAATGGGTTTTGCCCAGGGGCGGATGAAAAATTTGCGTGAAGGTTCGGCGATTCGAGGGGCTCAGCATTTGTCAGGCGTCATGCTCAATGTTTCAAGAGACATAGATCAGTGTGAAGCACGTTCACTTATATATGGACTGATGCCGGTGCGTGAAAAAGCAAATAAAGCAGAGTCCCTTTTTGAAATTTTTCATCAGTATCAAAACTGGAAACCCAAGCTGGAGGCTGTTCCCACCGACAATGACGACAAGGAAGCACCGCTTCCGCATTGTGTATTGTTGCACCGGGCTCTGCGCACCGGAAATTTATCTTACGAAGCGCCTCTTGCTTCGCTCAAGCTTTTGAAAGAACTTATTGCCATAGTCCAGCCCTTAAACGAAACTGAGTCAAAAAATCTCAGGGGATATATGCGCAGTCTTCTGCCCCATCCTAAAGCCACTCATATAACTATGGAGCGTTTTCAGGCTTTTGCCGGAGCTATCGAGTCTATAGCGCAAAGACGCTCTGAGGACCTGGGAAATAAAGCGCGTAAATCAATTCAAGAGATGATAAAAAGAGCTAAAGACGCTGCCACAGACACGTCTTCCGACATTGCTAAGGTCTAGATAATGTAATCTTGACAAGTAAATGGTATTATCGTCGGCTGGCAATGCTGCTATTTAAAGGAAGGGGTCCTTTAATGAGGCAGATCAAAGTGGGCAAATGCAAAAATTAGCATTAATTGGCTTGGGAGCTTCCGGTTTATTCGCACTGAAAGAGCTGGCCGGAGCAAATGTGGAAGTCGAAGTGTTCGACGTCGGACCCACTTATGAAAAGCGTTACGCCTGTCCCATCGACCAGGGCAAACTCACAGTTTGTCCTCCCAAAGCTTGCAGTTATTGTGCTCCGGGACAATCAGCCGGAAGCTGGAACGATTTCAAAGTCATTTTGTCAGCCTCGCCTGTTATAGGCGGAAGACTGTTTGAACTCATCGGTCAGGCTGAATTACAAAGATGTCTGGATGAAGTGAGAGAAACCATTCTCAAACATTCACCTGTTGAAATTCCTGTAGTCAAGCCGGATCAAGCGGATCTGGATTGGATAAATCAGCGGGCCACATTAGCCGGAATGACTTATCACTATCAAGAACTTTTGCACTGCGGCTCTGATAATGCTCCTGCCATTAATACCAGTATTTTGAATGAGATTACTGATAAAGGACCTAATATCAATTTTCACTGGAACACTAAAGTGTTAAGACTTGATCGTCAGGGCGACAAGTTCAAGGTTATCTATGATCACTACAAAAAGCCAGGAAACGAAGAAAGCGATGTTTTTGATTATTGTGTAGTCTCAGTCGGCAGAGGCGGTGCGCACTGGCTCACTCAGCAAGAACTGTATAAATCGCTCGATATTTATCCCGGTCAAGTTGATATCGGCATCAGAGTGGAAACCAGCAAACATTTCACCGCCGAAGTGGACAAGCGCTTTTACGAGCCCAAACTTTATTATGTGAGCAAACATACAAATGACGTGGTGCGCAATTTCTGCTCCAATCCAGGCGGTTATGTCACACCTGAAAACCACCGTGAATATGTGCTGGTTAACGGACATTCCAAAATGTTCGAGAAATCGGAAAACAACAATTTTGCCGTTCTGGTATCAAAAACTTTCACCCGTCCATTCAAAGACCCGCAGATGTATTCGCAGACCATTGCCAAAGTAGTGAATATGCTTGCCGGCGGCGGAA
>CAZEQP010000746.1:0-2356 GCA_964514345.1 uncultured Candidatus Obscuribacterales bacterium | reverse complement strand
TGGCTAAAGTGGGCTCGGCTACATCCATTCTTGTGGACAGAATTCGTCAGGCTAAAATGCCGCTCAATCAATTTGAAGCCACTCTTCTGGCTCTGGGGATTCATGAAGACACCGGCTCTTTGACCTTTTCCGGCACAAGCGAAATGGATGCCCAGTCGCTTGCTTATTTGATGACGTTCGGTGTGGATCTCAATCAAATCAATGCATTTATCAAACCCAAATGGAGTGATGAACAAAGCGCTTTGCTCAATGAATTGATGACGAACTGCATAGTGAAAGAAATTCACGGCACCAAAATAGTCATGGCTCTGAGCCGTTGCGACAGATACCTGGATGGTGTAGCGCATATGGCGCGCACTTTGATGGATGTGCATTCCGCCGACGCCGCTTTTTGTGTCGTGCATATGAAAGATCGAGTGCACATAGTTTCTCGATCCGACTCCAGATGTCTTGATGTCAGCGAGCTGATGGAGCTGTTCGACGGCGGCGGCCATCCGGGAGCGGCATCGGCTGTGGTTAAAAACGGTAAGATTGATGCAATTATTTCCAGACTGCAATCTCTTCTGCCTGAGCGGATCAAAGAACAACCTACAGCTCAAACGCTGATGAGTTCTCCGGTGAGGACGGTGAGACCATCTTTGCGCATGGAGGAGGCGCACAGGCTAATGCTGCGTCTCGGGCAAGACGGTCTTGTAGTTTGCGAAGGCGAAGACGTAGTGGGCATAGTTTCACGGCGAGACATTGATCAAGCCATGCATCACAGGTTGGGACATGCTCCGGTTCAGGGATTCATGAGCCGTCCGGTGATTAGCGTCGCACCGCAAGCCAGCCTTGATGAAATTCAGCAGCTGATGGTTCTGGAAGATGTGGGACGGTTGCCGGTCATGGAAAAAAGCGGCAAACTGCTGGGACTGGTAACCCGTCAAAATGTGCTTGAAGCCGTTTATGGAAGGGTCGCCAATTCAAAAAACATTTTCGTCAATGACCCCATATATGGTGAAGTGAGCGAGAGCGCCGGCGAATTTTTACCCCGGTCCGCTTCGAAATCCGACCCGGAAAGAGCAAAAAAACAAAAACATTTCAGAAAGCGCTTTGATAGCATAAGCCCGTCCCTGCTTGAGCTTTTTGCCAGTATAGGAAAAGAAGCCGCTGAACTGGATATGGTGGCATACGTGGTGGGGGGATTTGTGCGTGACACTATCCTTGGTGTCGAGCCATCGAAAGAAGAAAAGTTCGATCTGGATTTTGTAATAGAAGGCTCGGCCATCAAGCTGGCCGAACATCTGGTGCAGAAATACCCCGACAAGTTTGAGCTTTTGGTCAGCCATGAACGATTTCAAACAGCCAGTCTTTCCAGTCCCTTTTCTTTCATAAAAGAAATTGATCTTTCCACTGCCCGTACCGAATATTACGAGTTTCCCGCCGCACTTCCTGTGGTGGAAGCGTCGTCGTTAAGTCAGGATATTTATCGAAGAGATTTCACCATCAACTCGCTTGCGGTGTGTCTGCATCCTGATAAGCTCCGTTTTGGTGAATTAATCGATTTATACAATGGCTTTGAAGATTTGCAGAAAAAACTTATTCGCATACTTCATCCGTTCAGTTTTATTGAAGATCCGACAAGGATTGTAAGAGCCGCTCGTTTTGCCGCAAGGCTGGGTTTTCATCTTGAACCTAAAACCAAATATCGAGCCTGCAGAGGAATCAGCGTGGGTCTTTTTAACGGATTGGGCGGGGTGCGAATTAAAGAAGAAATCCGTCATATTCTGGAATCTGACAAAAGACTGGACTCATTGAGTCTGCTTGAAAATTTAGGTGGCGGCTTGCGTTTTCTGGATGAAAAGCTCAAATATGGACACAAAAGCAGAATTCATATCAGAAGAGCAGAAAGACTGCTGGACCGCTATGAGGTGAAAGAGCCATGGGTGGTTTATCTGGGGCTTTTGCTGGTGCGCCTGCCTAAAACCAGATTGAAAGAAGCGCTTGACCGGCTGCAAATGAGCAACCATCAAAAAGAAATAATTTTGAAGGCAAAATCTATCGAGTTGAGTCTGGGCCACAAATCAAAAACGTTTAAACGCAGTCAAATATATCGGTTGTTCAAAGATCAAGCCGATGAAACTCTTGCCATAGTCGGATGTCTGGCTGCTCCTGGAACCAAAGTCAGACGAATGGTTCTGCTCTATTTAAATGAATTAAGTCAAACCGATCTTTTAATAGACGGCAGTTATTTGCTTGATATGGGAGTGCCCAGAGGTCCGCTGGTAGGTGAAATTCTTTGCGAAGCCTTGAATGCAAAACTGGACAAGCTTATCAGTTCCAAAGAAGATGAAATTAATTTTGTAAAAAACCGCTT
>CAZEQP010000745.1:0-2357 GCA_964514345.1 uncultured Candidatus Obscuribacterales bacterium | reverse complement strand
TGTAATGGGAGAAGGCATTTTGAGCATCTCTTCGGTGGAAACATTGGGCGTTCCCACACGCATAGTGCGAAACTTATAAATTTCAAAGAATTCACCTTTTTTGCCTACACGCTTTTGTTTGAATATGACAGGTCCCGGCGAATCCAGTTTAATGAGCGCCGCCACAAGCAGCAAGAGCGGTCCCAGCGCCGTCAGGGCGGAGAAAGACAGAAATATATCGGTTAGTCTTTTGGTCAACATGCAATGATTTTATGACTTTAAGTTGTATATGTCCTTAATCTGAGTTGAGCTATACTGAACGCAATGCCGGTCCAGAACACATCTTTATCTGTTGTTACAGTCAGTTGGAACACACGCGATTTATTGCGTGAATGCTTGGAATCTCTGAAAGTTGAGCTTGAGTCTTTGCCCCAGGTGCAAAGCGAAGTCTTTTTAATCGACAATAATTCTCACGACGGCTCGGCCGCTATGGTCGAATCTGAACATCCCTGGGTTCATCTAATTGCAAACAAAGAAAATTTGGGTTTTGCCAAAGCCAACAATCAGGCGTTCAAACTAGCCAAAGGCGAGTTTGTTTTGCTTTTGAATCCGGATACTAAAGTATTGCCTGGCGCCATTGGCACTTTGCTTGAGTTTATTCAGAGTAAACCTCAAGCTGGTGTGGTTGCGCCAAAACTTTTGAATACCGATATGAGCATTCAACGTTCTTGCCGGAAGTTTCCCACATTTGCCAACATGCTTTACGAGCTGATTGGACTTTCCAAAATGTACAAACCAGGCACCAATGCCGGTGCAAAGTTTCGTGAATATAAAATGCTCGACTGGAATCACGACGACGAGCGTGAAGTTGACCAGCCGGAAGGCGCCTGTCTTTTGTTGCGCCAGAGTGTGATTGATAAGGTGGGTGTGTTGGACGAAGGCTTTTTCATGTTATTCGAAGAAGTGGACTGGTGTTATCGCATCAAAAAAGCGGGCTGGCAAATCTGGTTTACGCCCAGAGCACAAATCATTCATCACTATGGACAGTCAATAAAACAAGTGAAAGCGAAAATGATTCTCTCATCGCACAAAGGCTTGTTTCGCTTCTGGCACAAACATTACAGAGGCAATCGCTGGTATCTCGATGGATTTGCCTATGCCGGTCTGATGGCGCTTGCCTGGGTGAGAATTCTTGCTCACACTCTCAAAAATAAAACTAAAGATAGAGCTGCCGGTTCTCAAGCAAATAGCTGAGTTGCAATGTAGTATATAAATTGTTTAGCCTTTGCTAATATATTGGCTATGCCATTATTTTTTGTATAGACTGGCTATGCTCACCACAGCCCAAATTTTTTATTGGTCTGATTTTTTACAGCTGACAAGAATTTCTTCCCGAAGTTCCGGGGGCCAAAGAAGGAGGCCAATGATAAATGCACAAAAACAATTCGAACACACTTAGTTCGGGGGCGGCAAGCCAGTTATCCACTAATTCCAGTGAATATGAATTCGGCGGCAGACATCTTTTAGCCAGTTATTTGAATTGTGATTCTGAAAAACTGGCAGACGCAAAAAAAATAGATGAAGCCATGCGTGAAGCGATAAAAGCTTCTGGCGCCACAGTTCTCAGCGCCAATGAACACGTTTTTGAAGGCGGCGGAATGACTGCTCTGTATCTGCTTTCTGAAAGCCACGCCAGCATTCACACTTATCCTGAACATAATTCGTGTTTTGTCGACATTTTCACTTGCGGTTACGTGTGTGAACCTAAAGAGTTCGACCGGGTTTTGCGTGATTATTTCAAACCCGAACAAACTTCTATGCGTTATCTTGACCGTTCTGAATTGAATAAGGACGTTTCTTCGACCGATGAGTCGGTGCATTTGCGAAACGGCAATTTAGGTCACTGGAGAAAAGAAGATGTCGAACGCAAAGTCTTTTTTCAGCCGGGCGAAATGGAAGGTTTCGTTATTGATGATGTGGTGCTGGAAACAGAAACAAAATTTCAGTCGGTGATGATTGCCGACACTAAGAAATACGGTCGTATTCTTGTTCTTGATGGCGACATTCAAAGCGCTGAGTCAGACGAGGAGCTCTATCACGAGTTCCTGGTGCACCCGGCTATGATGTTCCACCCGGATCCCAAATCGGTCCTTGTAGTTGGTACCGGTGAAGGTGCCACTCTGCGTGAAGCCTTCAAATATAAAAATAATCCGTCCGTGACGGCAGTCGATATTGACCAGGAAGTGGTGGAAATTTGCCGCAAATATTTACCCACCTGGCATAGAGGGGCGCTTGAACCTACATCCAGAGCCACTCTTTTGTATGAGGACGGTCTTGAATATTTGCGCCGGGGCGACAATAAATTCGACGTTATAATT
>CAZEQP010000744.1:0-2365 GCA_964514345.1 uncultured Candidatus Obscuribacterales bacterium | reverse complement strand
GGACTTCATCCACATTTCATATTCATGATCTCCGATTTGATTGCCGAGCGAATTCTGGGAGAACCTGCTGAAAAAGAAGGCGACCTTCCCCTTTCTCCGGACGTATGCCCAGCAACTTGTTGCCCTCGAGGATCTTCTCGATAATAAAACATCTGTAACCATTGGTGGTGCTGCAAGAAATGAACAATCTTGCCAAAGGATTGCTTTTTCTTCCTAAAATCTAGCACCAAAAAATCCGCTGCGATTTTGACTCACCTCATTTTTCTAGCAAACCGTTAACGGTTCAGTTTTAAAATTGACGGTCTCAAAACACCAAGCGCGCCCTGGCTGGTTCGAAACAGCCCCAGAAAATGCTGGACATTACTTGCCACGCCTCCCCCTTGTCAGCCCGCATGTGATCGGTTAACATCAGAGAAGCGATAATCACAAGCGGAAGTCCATTTATTTTTGCGATTCCTATTTAGGTATAAAAACGCTTGGCATGCCAGAACAAGCAGATTTATGCCTTATGGGGTCGTTTTCTTTTTTATAATTAGTTATCTATAGCAAGAAACATATGACTGAAGCAGTAGTAGAAATCGAAAATCTAAGTAAAGAATTCAAAGGCAGCTATGCCGTGAAAGACCTTTCTTTTCAAGTAAAAAAAGGAGAAATACTTGGATTACTGGGTGCCAATGGTGCCGGAAAAACCACAACTATTCATATGCTGCTCAATCTGATTACACCCACGACAGGTGAAATCAACATTTTTGGAAAAAATTTCAATCATTCTCGAATTGAAATTTTGCAGCGCATGAACTTTGCATCGGCATATCAATTTCTTCCATATAACTTGAAAGTGATTGAAAATTTGCATGTATTCAGTGAAATTTATTGTGTGAACAATGCCCAAAAACGAATAGAAGAGTTGCTGGATCTTTTTGAACTCACCAGCCTGAAAAGAAATTCGACCGGCATGCTTTCCTCGGGGGAACAAACACGTCTGAACCTCTGCAAAGCGTTGTTGAACAGTCCAGACCTGCTTCTCCTGGATGAGCCTACAGCAAGCCTGGATCCGGATCAGGCTGACAAAGTACGCAAAATAATTTCAGAGCGACAAAAACGAAGCGGCATGACTGTTATTAACACCTCGCACAACATGATTGACGTGCACGAATTGTGTGACCGAATTCTTTTCATGCAAACCGGCTCCATAATCGCACAGGGAACGGCTGCGGAGATCATGGCTAAATACGGCAGCCAGAGTCTAGAAGAAGTATTTATCACAATAGCACGCCAGAAAGTAAAGTCACCGGATGCGATTGCATTTGAAAATTAGTGGAGTTGGAATATGAATTTTAGAGTTATAAGAGCTTTGGTCCTGAAATATCTATACGTCTGCTCAAGAAACACTTTCCGCGCGCTTGATGTTTTCTTTTGGCCGGTTATGGATCTTCTTATCTGGGGATTTGTATCCATCTATATGATGCGCGTCAGTTCAAATGTTCCCAAAATGGTTTCCATTCTAATTGCCGCCGTTATCTTGTGGAATGTTATGTATCGTGCCCAGCAGGTAGTCTGTGTATCTTTTCTCGATGATGTTTGGTCGAGAAACATGTTGAATATTTGGGCCGCACCAATTCGTCCTTTTGAATATGTGGGCGCGGGCTATTTAGTGGGTTTCATTCAAGCAACTATCGTTGTGCTGGTCATGGGGGTACTTGCCGCTTTCTGTTATTCTTTCAATATATTAGAATTGGGAATTCATTTAGCTGTTCTTTTTTCTAATTTGATGATTATGGGTTGGTCGCTGGGGCTGGTAGTAACAGGGCTCTTTCTCAGATTCGGTCCTCCAGCCGAAGCTCTGGCCTGGGCGGTGCCGTTTCTGGTGCAACCTGTTTCGGCGGTATTCTATCCGGTGGATGTCCTGCCAAACTGGCTGCAACCGGTTGCGTTGATGACACCAGCCAGTCATGTTTTTGAAGGAATGAGAGAACTCATTAATACGGGTCATTTAGATTATGGACATATGTGGGCCGCTATTGGTTTGAATGTTGTGTACATGTCTCTTGCTGCAATGGCATTCAAATCCTTTTATGAACAGGCGCGTCAACGAGGATTCCTGGCTAAATACGCCGCCTGAGCCCAGGGTTCTGTATGACTCCTTTAAAGTCAAACCGTTAACGGTTTGGCTTTAAAATTTGCTTGCAAAAATTGCACCAAAAAAATTTGAACTTTTTTCCTCTTGCCTTCGTTTATAAAAGTAAAGGGGAAAACGCCATGAATACAAACAAACCATTTGACCACGAAAAAAAACTAAATCAACCTGCACCATTTGTAGTAGCATGCAAGGAATTTGACTCAAAGTATAAGGATGATGCAGATT
>CAZEQP010000743.1:0-2374 GCA_964514345.1 uncultured Candidatus Obscuribacterales bacterium | reverse complement strand
TTCCAGGCTGCGTTGCAAATAATGTCCGACCAGCATGAGATTGGACCGGTTGTTTTCGTCTTTTTTAAAAACGGTGGCTGAATTGCGGCATACAGGTAATTCACTTGCCAGTGCACCGGCAAGCAATAATTTGGTAGCTGTGCGCCGGCAGTGTGGTACCAGTTCGTCGCTTAATACAAATGAGAGAATGGAGCAGATAATGGCAAAAGTAAAAATGGGTGCAAGAACTCTTGCCTCATGATTGCCGGATAAAGTCACAGCTACAAGGTTGCGTTCCTGACTCATTTTTAGAATAATCAAACAGCTGGCAAGAATAATTCCGGCTGGAAGACAATACACAAAAGTGTTGGGCAGTTGCAAAACTGTGATTGAAATCGCGGTTGCCGGATCTATTCCGATATCGCTTATAAGTCTGAGAACATTTTGAAATTCAGTGGTGGCAAAAAATACTCCGGCAATTAAAATTACTCCGCCGGCTAGAATTTTAAGCATTTCCACCAGTATAAATTTGTCGATAGTGCCGGGTTTGATCATCGAAACCACCTTACAAAGGGAGTGATTTCGTTCTTAATCGGCACCTCGTAAGTTAACACGCAAGCTTCGCCTGACGGTGCCGACGCTCTCACTCGACCGCGGTCGTCAATCAGCGCCGACGGTCCCACTGTGGTGACAAAAGCAAAATAGCGCCCACATTCCACGGCGCGCAACGCACCAAAAGCGGTGAGCTGCTTGCCTATGTCTTGCCCGGCAAACCAGGTAGTGTTGCTTGAGTTAGTTAAGATTTGCGCTCCATCACGCACCATCTTAGCGGTAAATTCGCTCTGTGCCGATTCAAGACAGATGCTTGAGCCTATCTTGGTTTGAGCCAGATTGAATATCAGGGATCTGGAGCCGGGGTGATAGTCTTCGCCTCTAGTATCAATTCCTGCATTTTTCAATAATTGAAAAAGCGCCAAACCAAAGGGCATCCGCTCACCAAAAGGAACAAGTGTTTGTTTGTGATAAACCTCATCGCCAAGCCGGCCGTCCAAATCTATGGCATAAAGCGAATTATAAATGCGCCCCTGGTTGTCCTTATCCAAACCGCCTACAATCCAGGCTTGAGATTTTTCTTTTGCCAGAGACGAAAGGGCATCGATGACTGTTTTATTCTCTTTCAGCGGAATGGGTAGTGCTATTTCAGGCCAGATGCACAAAGTATTTTTTTGCGCACTGGAACAAAGACTGTAATACCGTTGAAAAATTTCTTCCGGTTTTGCACCATGCGCTCTGAAGCTGATATTACCTTGCACCAGAGCAGTGTTTAGTTTAGTGTCGGCAACTTCAGTTTGATTAAGACGCCAGTGCCCAAAAGCCAGACAACCGCAAAGCAAAGCGCAAACTGTGGCAAAGCTCAAAAGAGCAGACGATTTATTCAAGTTTTTAAATTTGAGAGACCACCGGCTGAATGACACTAGCAGGAAAAATAGATTCAAATTAAATAGAACCAGCAACGCACCGATGCCGATACCACCTGTAAATGAAGCTATTTGCAGTAAATCGTTGCAGCACCATTGTGTGTATTCAACTTGTGTCCAGGGTATGCCAAGTGCAATAGCGGAATTACCTGTTTTGTTTAGAATCAGCACCCATAAAAGCGGCACTGTAAAGGTCAAAGTAATAAATGGCAATCCTTTCATTTTGTGGGCGATATAACCCAGAGCGGCAAATAAAAATCCTTGATGGCAAATTGCAGTAGTAAGAAAAAACAAGGCAAGCAGGGGAGGACAATTTTCATTCGGATGGAAAAAGAGCAACCAGTGCAGCCAGACCAGGTTGTATCCGGCACCGAATAGAAAAGCTCTTAATGCGGCGCCATTGGCGTTCTGGCTGGAAAAAATCTGCGCAAACAAGGGTGCGATACAAAACCAGGCAAGATACCAGTGGTTCATAAATACGCTCTGCCCGGGAGCTGCCATGCCCAGAGTTATCCCAGCCACAAAAGCAAAAATATCCGTATACGGGCGGACGCGAGCTTGTGGTCGAACAGCCTCGAGCTCAGTAGTTCTTTCTTGCTTATCTTTGATCAGTGCCATTAACAAAACTTCTTGACAGTTAGATCTCTTATTATCTGTTAGAGATATCCTTTATAGATGGCAATTAAGTAATCCTAAGGAAGTCGTGCAGCATCTAAGTGTCGTCCTTGTGAGCTTTTCAGAATTTGCCTATAATCAATGTCATTCGGATTTGGAAATTATCAACAGGCATTATGTCAAGAGCAATTTTAACCGCTATTTCAGTTTCATCCTTACTTGTCTGCGGCTTTGTTTTTGATAAAGCGTATGGAGGCGGTAAAGATGCTCTGGCCAATTCACAGAATGAAGCATTGGCAGCG
>CAZEQP010000742.1:0-2382 GCA_964514345.1 uncultured Candidatus Obscuribacterales bacterium | reverse complement strand
TCACTGAGGGCGAAGGTTTACCCCTGAGGGATATCCTGCGAAATTATTTTCTTGTTGAAAAAAGCAAGGCAGGCATCAGTCAGTTATAATCTTTCGATATCTTAACGATATATCTACGAATGTGCAAGGGGTCTATCCATGGGCGAAAAGACAATACTTGGTCTTGACATCGGAACCAATTCGATTGGTTGGGCATTAGTCGGCACGGATGAAAATCTGGAGCCCAGAAGACTAATTGATTGCGGTGTTCGAATTTTCGAGAAACCGGTAAATGCAAAAGATCAGACTCCATTAAATGCCGCCAGAAGAAAAGCCCGACTGCAACGCCGGCAACTAGCCAGAAGAAAAGCCAGAAAATTCGCTACCCAGAGAATATTGCATTCTAAGGATATGCTTCCGAAAGATCCTGATGAATTCGAAAAATTCATGCTGGACGACGTTAACTTGAATCCGTATGCATTGCGAGCCAAAGCACTCGAAGAAAAGTTAGGATTGTTCGAACTTGGGCGAATTTTTATGCACCTAGCGCAGAGGCGGGGCTTTAAGAGCAACAGAAAGACGCTCCTAGCGGCTGCCATCAAATCTTTGCCTGAAATAGCTGCCATATTTAATGAAGAGGAAGCCGAAGAACAAAAAGAATTAGCTGAGCCGGCTGAAAAGTCCAAGAAAAAACAAAAAAATGATTCTGAAGAGGGAATCATTAAAAGCGGTATCTTCCAAGTAAAACAAGGAATGAAAGTTGCCGATTCCCCGACTTTGGGAGTTTTTCTCAATAGAATCCGCCTGGGCGAAATTCCAAAACCGACTTCAGACGGCACTCAAAAAAGGCTGCGCGGACTTTACTTAGATCGCTCAATGTACGAGCAGGAATTTGAGGCAATTTGGAACAAACAAAAAGGCTTTTATCCCGAACTGTTGAACGATTCATTTAAGGCTGATCTCTTCAAAGCCATTTTTCATCAACGTCCTTTAAAAACTCAAAAATTTTTGGTGGGTGAATGCATTTACGAATACCACAGAAAGCGCGCTGCCAAAGCGACTCTTGAATTTCAGAGATACAGGATACTTGAGCAGCTTTCAAATTTCCGAATCAAAAATCCTCTTACAAGACAGGAGAGGAGTCTTGAAGATTCGGAAAAAGAAATTCTGTACAAAGAGTTGCAAATTCATAGTGAAATTGGCTGGAAGAAAGTCCGAAAGCTATTGGGAATACACACAGGAGAAGAGATAAATCTTGAAGAAGGTGGCAAACCGAAACTTTTAGGAAACAGAGTGAACACCGCATTGGATGCAGTGCTGGAAAAAACCTGGATCGAACTCGATACCGAAAAACAAAATTCGTTACTTACCGACCTTCTGACTATTCATAAGAAGGAAGATCTTATCAAGAGATTAATGCAACACTGGAGTTTCTCCGCCAGGCAAGCATACGATCTTGCAATTCTCGAACTTGAACCCGGATACGGTTCTTATTCGATGAAAGCGTTGAAAAAAATCCTTTCCGAAATGGATAAAGGTTTTGATGTGCACCACGCTTGTGAAAACATTGGCTATCTTGCACCAGCCAGGCGCAAGCCTTCAGAAATTTGCCAGCTGGAAACGGCACCTAACCTTCGCAATCCAATTGCCAACAGAGCGCTAAATCAATGCCGCATAGTCATCAACTCGCTCATCAAAAGATACGCCAAGCCGGACGTTATTCGCATCGAGCTGGCTCGCGACATGAAATTGACAAAAAAACAAAAGGATCAAATTGAAAGACAAAATAAGTACAACAGAACATTGAATGACGAAGCTCGTCCTTACTTAGCCGCTAGTGGAATCGCGGAGCCTAAACGGGACGATCTATTAAAATATCGCCTATGGAAAGAACTTGGTGGATTGTGCGCATACTCAGGTAAGGCTATTCCAATAAGTGCGCTTTTCACTAGCGAAATCGAAGTAGACCACATAATTCCTTACGCACGATGCTGGCAAGACTCATATACTAATAAGACAGTATGTTATGTCGAAGAAAATAGGCTTAAGAAAAAGCAGACACCTCATGAAGCTTTCTCCAACAACGTAGAAAAATATCGAGAAATGCTACAGCGCATCTACGATTTAGATACCGTGCCTCTTGCCAAGAAAAGGCGTTTTGATTTACAGGAGTTCAAACAAGACGATTTTCTTTCCAGTCAGCTAAATGACACAAGATATGTTTGCCAGGAAGTGCGTGCCTATATTCATCAGCTTGGTATTCCAGTTCAAATTACAAAAGGTGAGGCAACCGCATCTTTGCGGCGAAGATGGTATTTAGACGGAATTCTGTCGCAAGATGCGTCCACGAAGAAAAACAGGGCGGATTACCGCAATCACACTGTTGATGCCATAGTGGTGGCA
>CAZEQP010000741.1:0-2388 GCA_964514345.1 uncultured Candidatus Obscuribacterales bacterium | reverse complement strand
TTTGTGCACTCTTCTTGTTTCTATTTCTTTTTGTTTGTAATCAGTCCCCCCGGGTCGATGGGCCAGAAGACAAATAGCGCCTGAATGCCTCAGAGCTTCTTCTATATCTGAGTGTGCCTTTGGGTCCAGTTTTACGTCTTGTATTCTCAGTTCAAGCGAGCGCAATGCCCGTGAAATTAACGAAGTCAAAAGTATTGTTCCAATGAAAAAGGAGGCAATATGCAAACCTTCAGGACGTTCAATCATGTTTGCAACTGATGTATAAATAAACACAACCAGAATTGAGCAAAACAATATTCGTTTGAAAAGACCTTCTCTCCAGGTGGCAAGCACAACTGCAAAAGCCGCCGACATGAACAAAACGAGTACACCTGTTGCATAAGCACCAGCCTGGGCATCGACATCGGCTCGAAACAAAAAGGTCACTGCAAATGTAATCAGGGTGAATATCACTACCAACGGACGCTGGGCTTTACTCCAGTTGGGCGCCATTCCGTAACGAGGCAAGTATCGTGGCACCAGGTTCAGCAACCCGGCCATAGCCGAAGCACCGGCAAACCACAAAATGAGTATGGTACTGATATCATAAATGGTGCCGAATGTTTCGCCGAAATAAAGGTGGGCAAGATAGGCAAGCGCCCTTCCATTGGCTTGACCGCCTTCGGCAAAATACGCTTCAGGTATTAATAGAGTGGTTACCACACTGCTTGTGAGCAGCAACAGTGCCATTATTACAGCCGAACACAGTAACAGTTTGCCGGTATTTTTAATCCTTCCTGATGGTGACTCAATGCTGTCATCACTTGAGCCTTTTACATGCGGCATCACAGCCACGCCTGTTTCAAATCCAGACATTCCCAGTGCCAGCTTAGGAAAAAGAATGAGCGAAAAGCCAATCATTGTCGGAATGGAATGATAGTTTAAAAACAGCTTGTTATGCCAGCTTCCGATGACCTCAGGATGCGCCATAATCTCGGTTATAGATCTGGTCACAACAATTCCGTTTGCCACCAGATACAGTATAACTATCAAAACTGAAAGTCCTATCGCCTCTCTGAAACCTTTTAGAAAAACAGCTCCCAATATAGCCAGAATGTACACTGTGATGGCTACCCGGTTGTCCATCCAGTGCGGAATAATGGGATTTTGCACTATGTGAGCGGTGGCATCGGCAGCCGACAAAGTAATGGTTATGACAAAATCTGTGGCGGCAAAACCTAATAGAACCAGAACCAGTGTTTTACCATGCCAACCCGGCAATAAATTCTCCAGCATGGCAATGCTTCCCTGACCATGCGGGCTTTCTTTTGCCACTCGCATATATAATGGCACCAGACCGAACAAAGTGACGATCACGACGATGAGGGTGGCGATAGGAGAAAGTATTCCGGCTGCCAGAAAGGCTATGCCGGGTTGATAACCCAGAGTGGAAAAATAATCCACCCCGGTAAGACACATAACTTTCCACCAGGCGTCTTGATGTGTCGGCTCGGCTTTATGAGTCTTGTGAAGTCCTTCAAAAAACCAGCGTCTGAAAACTCCTCGAGCACTCGCGAATCTGCGTTGAGTGGTTGTCACTTGATCTCCAGTAGAGCCACTAATAAATAAGCGGTCTGATCAAGTATTTAACTCTTGAGTAATTAATTAAGCGTCAAGATTAAAGCTATAGGTATAAAGAAAAGATCAAGATTGTGTTTTCAAACCAGACGTGAGCGAATCCAGTTTTTGGAAATGTGAATTAAATACAAACTTGAAAACCAGGCTGTGCAGAATGAAACGGGCAGATCTCTGGATATCAAAGCTCCCACTTGATAAATACCTAAAAACGCCGTGGCACCAAAGAAAATCGACATTGCCAGGGCAAATAATTCTTTAGTTTGATTGTCCCATTCACTCATTGCCGGCACCGAAAAGGTTCGCCGACATTCAATCAAAAAAAAATAAAAATGGTGCAAAGAAAATGCAGACGCCGATAAAAGTTGTGTTGCGGCGACTAATCTGTTTTAAGACGATAACCGACACCGGGCTCTGTCATTAGATGTTTTGGCTGGGCCGGGTCAAGCTCCAGTTTTTTTCTCAACTGAGCCATATAAACTCGTAAATACTGAGTTTCATCTGAATATTCGCCGCCCCAGCATTCGCGCAATAAATGCTTGTGGGTTACTACTTTGCCTGAGTATCGAATAAGTGTATTGAGCAATTTGTATTCGATAGGTGTGAGATGAATCTCTTCTGAACCGCGAATGATTTGACGTTTGGCAAAATCGACTTGGATGTCGCCGAATGTAAAACTGGAATCTAGCTGATCTTCAGATAAACGGTTGGAATGTCTGAGTGCTACCCGCAAGCGGGCCATCAACTCGCCCACTCCGAATGGTTTAACCAGAT
>CAZEQP010000740.1:0-2395 GCA_964514345.1 uncultured Candidatus Obscuribacterales bacterium | reverse complement strand
TGTCACCACGCAAACAGAATCTTTGCGATGAATGATGCGCAGCTTTCCGATTGCATTCGCCGGCCACAAAATCGTTATGGGACCACTTGCAGTCTGTACAATCGGAGTGGTGCGTGACAAGACATTTAGACTTAATTCTCCAAACTTCTTGTAACTCTTTTCGCGTTCGGCTTCGAGTATTTTTACTTTCTCTTCAATTTGCATTTTCTTTTTTCTCCGAAGTTGCTTCAGGAATGTCTTTATCAAATGCGAAGATAATGTGATTTGTCTCTGACATTTTTAAGCCTTCGGGTGGTTTGTGGTGCTCCGACTGCGACTCAATCCGCATTGGTCGCATCTGAAATTTGGAGCCTGGAAATTTTGGAACGTGATCATCAATGATTGGGAATTTTAATTCCTCAGGGAAAGCAGGCAAGATCGTCAAAAGTGACCCGAGCGCGAAAATAGTGCAGATCGATTTCATGCCTACTATTATGAACAAAAGGCTGCTTTTGTGCTTTAATTATTGAAGAAGGCGGGTGCTTTTAATCTTTATGGGCAAAGTTTTGTCTTCCAGTCAATTAAGATTAAGGTATGCGCTTCCTTCTAATATTACAAATAACAGTTCTCTGTCTGGTCGCTGTTAGCATCTTTAAAGCAGCACGCATGCCTGCCGAAGAATTCTGTAAATGCCCAAAGTACATATCGAATATTGGTTTAACCTTTGTCTATCTTGCAGTTATAATAGTCATTTCGATACTTCTGACAATGCTTTGCACGAATTTCACAGGATCAAGATGAGCCATACAAAAACCGAACTCGCCCAGCTTCTTTTCCAGCCATTCAAGCTTAAAAGTCTTACTCTCAAAAATAGAGTTGTCATGGCGCCGATGACCAGACGCAAATCTCCAGGCGGCGTACCCGGGGAAAATGTCGCCGAATACTATGCACGGCGGGCTGCAGGCAGAACCGGGCTCATTATCAGCGAGGGATCTTTTGTCGACGACAGGGCGGCTGGTGAAATCTGGGAGCCGAATGTACCCAGGCTTTATGGTGAAGAGTCGTTAAAAGGCTGGAAGCGAGTCATTGACAAAGTTCATGCCGCAGGCGGAGTTATGTTCCCTCAGATTTGGAACCTTGGTATCAAACCCGATGCCTCCGGTGTCAATCCGAAAGCGGAAGATGCATGTGGTCCCTCTTCTATTTCCACAGATGGTACCAAGATTGGTGACGAGCCGACCCTTGCGCGTCTGGATAAAATGATCGAAGCTTATGTGCGCACAGCTCGAAGCATAAAAGACCTTGGATTTGATGGGCTTGAATTGCATGGTGCGCATGGATACTTTCTTGACCAGTTCTTCTGGGAAAAAACAAACAAACGCACTGACAAATATGGTGGCACCACTCTTGGCGAGCGTGCCCGATTTGTCGCCGAAGTTATAAAAGCAGTCCGAAAAGAAGTGGGGGAAGATTATCCCATGTCGCTTCGTATTTCGCAGTGGAAGCTCAATGCTTATGATGTGCGTAATGCACACACGCCAGCTGAATTGGAAGATTGGGTGACACCACTAGCAGAGGCTGAGGTAGATATTTTTCACTGCTCCACCCGCAGATTCTGGTTGCCTGAATTTGAAGGAAGCAATCTCAATCTTGCCGGTTGGGTTAAGAAAATTACTGGTAAACCAACTATCACAGTTGGCTCGGTAACTGTAAATCAGGAATTCACCAATAAAGAGAATCCTACGGATGACGAAATTGATTTTCACGACCTTGAAGAAAGGCTCTTGCGAAATGAATTTGATCTGGTGGCAGTAGGTCGTGCCTTGATCAGCAATTCAAACTGGGCAGATTTAGTCGAGCACGACAAGATAGATGAGCTCAAGCCGTTTCGCAAAGAATTGCTTAGCGAATTAAATTAATTAGTTGGTCTTTCCACCCAGTAGAAAGTGGTGAAATTCCTATCGGAGTCTTGCATATTCTCTTCGACTATTTTCAGGTTGTTGAGACTCGCTAATGTTTTATTTCCCAGGATGGCGTAGTTTTTTCCGATTTCACCTCGACCAAGTTTTTCCGCCCAGGTGCTGGGATCAATCAAATCACCTTCGCCGGTAATTTGTTTTAGCCTGGGATATTTTTTAGCCAGATGCTCTCTGCATTGTTTAAGCGCTTGCGGATGTGCCACCACTGTATCGATGTCTTTTATGGTGGCGCTGGGAGAAATCATCAAGTTGTGCACCACTTTGATATCAAACTCTGCAATTTTCTCGAATTTGTGATGTTTCATGGCTTCAGCAGATTCTGCCACTTCACCGCCAAGAGTGTTGCGGACGGCGAATTGACCTCTGTCAATTTCATCTTTGTCCAGAGCGGATAAAACCCTTTCTGCTGTATGCAAATATTTGAGTTCATATTTTTG
>CAZEQP010000739.1:0-2397 GCA_964514345.1 uncultured Candidatus Obscuribacterales bacterium | reverse complement strand
GGTAAATTATTCATTCTCACTTTGGAAAACGACATACCATCTATTTATAAAGAGAACGGCAATTTATGGGATCGGATAAAGTTACCGGAAAGTCTCAATAGCAAAAACGGCCGAATAGGATTTACAGAAAAAGAAGGTGTAATTTACCTTGTTCAAAACAATGATGTTTACTTCAATCAAAAGAACGAATGGACACATTTCTCATTTTCTAATCCGAAAATAATAGGTTATCCGGGAGCTAATCCTATTCTGTTTGTCAAACAGAACAAGTTACTAGCTGGATATAATTTTGGCGAGAGTGGTGGATATCTAGTGTCCATCGACCTGAAATCAAAACAAACAAAAACTCTAGATTCAGGTCTACCGGTCAAAAGCATTTGTGAATCTAAAGAAGGAACTGTCTGGATCTTAAATACCATCTATCACATTGGATTTTGCCATTCCAAGTTGTTTTCTCAAAAGAGTGGAAAAATCAATTTAGAACTCGATTACAGTGCCAGTACTTTATCTATAAAACACAGCACAAACAATGAGGAAAAGCTAACACCTGGAAATGCAAACACTTTCAACTCAAAGTTTCCGTTCGGCCCAACTTGCATTTCTGGCATGTTTATAGATAAAGATGGTGCGCCAGTGATTTATACTTATAAGCACGGCATATTCAAACTCCAGCAAAATAATTGGACCAAAGTCAATGACAGTTGTAAAAGCGTATTCGTAAAATGTGCCGGCTCAGACAATGACGGTAATATTTTCTTATCGGTTGGCGGTCGAGGAATCTTGATGCTCGATAGCAAATCGAAAAAATATTCTATTGTAGAGATACCGTAAGCGGTATTTAGATCAATTACCAGGTCCGATTCTGACGAAAAGTCGCTTCTGCTTCTTCAAGCACCTCCCGCCAATTCGGATCGCGCGCTTTGATCTTGAGTTCTTCGATTGAAAATCTGACTATATCTACCAATGAGACTCTGCCAGTTGGAATGTGGCGATTTACAAGTGAGTGACTTGTGGTCCTTGCATCATCTCTGATGTGCAAGTGACCTTCGAAACTCTCATTCAAGCGGCGATGAAAATGCCAATCGATCACCCTCTCACTTTGTCGAGGTCCCCAAATAACATAAATATATCGCAGCGGTAAAACCCTGAAATTGTCGTTTGCAATAATTTGAAATCTTTGCGAAATTTGAAAGAAATAGACTTCCTTTCCCCGTCTTAGTCTTAAGAAAGATCCGGAATCTCTTGATTGAAGTTTTTGATCAGCTGGTGTAGCTAATAGCATGAATTCATTATTTTGCCCAGGAGCAGAATAAACCCATGTTTTTGCAATGCAATTTAGGACTTTGCCAACTGATCGCTGATAATCAATTAGCGCCTGATCTCTATTCTTGTACATTCTCAACTAATGGAAGCAAGAACATAATATAGTCATAGTGCGGATCTGTTTTGAAGTCTTCTCTTCGTCGAAGAAATTCTTCAGCCGAAACTCCCAGCTGTTCTCTTACAGCTGCATCAAAATACTCACGGGCTTGTTCTGCCGTGAGCATAGAAAAGTTATCGCCATTATTCTTCAATTCAGATACCATGACTGCGTTTTGTCCTATAGGTAGTATAGCAGAATCCTATCCTAACCTAAAATCCGAGACTACAGATCGTTAAAACAGCACAAACTGACAAGGCCCTAAA
Organism: uncultured Candidatus Obscuribacterales bacterium; assembly: GCA_964514345.1. GTDB lineage: Bacteria > Cyanobacteriota > Vampirovibrionia > Obscuribacterales > Obscuribacteraceae > Aved-18. The sequence goes on along the minus strand of CAZEQP010000739.1, from coordinate 711 downwards.
ATCGAATTATCTTAAAATGCAAAATAAGACAAGCTTCCGTCTACAGCCGCAAGTAATAAGCCTTGACGGGTGAATACAGGAGTGGATTCAAGTCCACGTTCGAAATTGCGTTGCCACAACAATTCGCCTTTTTTCACATCGAATCCTTGCAGCCAGCCTTCTTTACTGGCTGCCACCACTGTTTGTCCTATTACAGATAAGTCGGCTTGTACTCTGCCTTTCAATGGAGCTTTCCAGCGCAGAGTGCCGTCATATTTTTCACAACAATAAAGCCAGCGGTCATAGCTAGAAAATACAACAGCGGTAAAAATAATCTGAGCGCTTGAAACTATTTCTTTGGATGTTTGGTACTCCCAGAGAATCTGTCCGGTTTCAATTGCAAGGGCATAAAACATTCCCGACTGCGATCCCACATACAAACTATCTATGGATGTAGCCGGCGTTGCCACAATGCTGCCTTCAAGTTCTGTCGACCAGCGCTTGCTGCCTGTCTTGGTATCAATACAAGTTATTTTTCCGTTTCTGGTGCCTGCAAAAATCAAATCATTGCTTACGGCAAGATTCCCCACAATCGGAGCTTTGGTGCTGTAACTCCATAAAGTGGCACCGTCGGCTCTATTTAAACAATAAACATCGCCTTGTTTGTTTGCCAGCAAAACTTTCTTACCGATTATGACCGGGTTGCCTACAACGCCTTCAGAGAATTTACGC
>CAZEQP010000738.1:0-2398 GCA_964514345.1 uncultured Candidatus Obscuribacterales bacterium | reverse complement strand
ACTCCTGTTCATGAATTTGAAGAAGAGTCCTGGGGTGCGCAGACAGAAGAACAAAAGCCGGAAGTGGATATTCAACCTGAAAATGCCTGGCAGGCGCCCACTCATGATTTGAGCGGACAGCAAAGCGGACAGTCAGAAGATGATGACGAGCCTGACGAGGGCGGCTTCTTTTAAGTTTTGTCTTTGCACTGAAGCTTATTTCCCCATGCGGGTGTAAAATAATGCATTCTGTCTGAGAATAGAGCCGGGGAGCTTATCAAGATGAACATCAAAGAATTTGTCGATCGCAATTTCAAACACTTCAACGCAGCCGCACTGAAAGATGCAGCTGAAGCTTATGTCGAGCATGTTGGAAGCGGCGGCAAAATGTTTCTTGCCATGGCTGGAGCGATGAGCACGGCGGAGCTGGGTATCACACTTGCTGAAATGATCCGCCAGGACAAAATCCACGCCATAAGCACAACCGGAGCCAACCTGGAAGAAGATATTTATAACCTGGTCGCACATAACCACTACAAAAGAATACCCAACTACAGAGAATTGACCCCGATTCAAGAACAGGAATTGCGGGATGCCGGATTGAACCGGGTTACAGATACCTGCATTCCGGAAGAAACAGCCATCCGAAAAATGGAAGGACATCTTCTGAAAATCTATCAGGAAGCCGAAAAGGCTGGCGAGCGCTATTTCCCATATCAATACATGTATAAGTTACTGCAAAGCGGGGTGCTCGAAAAAGACTATCAAATCAATCCTGACCATTCATGGATGCTGGCTGCCTCAAAGAAAAACATTCCTGTGTTCACAGGCGGCTGGGAAGATTCTACTTGTGGAAATATTTTCGTTTCGCACATAATCAAAAAACAACTGAGCTCGCACCAAATAATGAAATCAGGTACAGAACAAATGCACGCACTGGCCGACTGGTATTTGAGCCAGAAGGAAAAGATAGGCTTTTTCCAGATAGGTGGAGGAATTGCAGGGGACTTCCCGATTTGTGTCGTACCTATGATTCAGCAGGACTTGCAAAAAGATTGCAATTTCTGGGCTTACTTCTGCCAGATTTCAGACAGCACGACATCTTATGGGTCATACTCAGGCGCCACCCCCAATGAAAAAATCACCTGGGGCAAGCTGGAACCAGACACACCGCGCTTTATAGTGGAGTCGGACGCCACCATCTGCGCGCCTTTGATATTCCAATATGTTCTGGACAGCAAAAGCGGAAATTCAGCCGCACAAAAAACGGCAGTGGCAGCTCAAAGCAGATAGTTATTTCTGAGTGGAAGAAACCAGCTGAGCCTGGGCTTCTTGCTGTTCCGGCTGCTGATAAAGCGGTGTGGACAAATAACGCTCGCCGGTGCTTGCAACGACTGTCACAATCAGTTTGCCTGCGTTTTCCGGACGTTTTGCCACTTCCATGGCGGCATAAAGATTTGCACCACTGCTGATACCGGCAAGAATTCCTTCCGATTTGGCCAATGCCCGGCTGGTTTCGTAAGCCTGATCGTTTGTCACGGTGATAACTTCATCAATAACATCAAGGTCGAGGATATCCGGAATAAAACCGGCGCCGATGCCTTGAATTTTATGAGGACCGGGTTGAAGCGGCTTGCCTTCACGTTTTTGACTTATAACAGGACTGTCGGCAGGTTCAACGGCAATAATCTGCACGCCCGGTTTCTTTTGTTTCAAAATCTGGCCGACACCGGTTATGGTGCCGCCGGTTCCCACTCCGGCAATGAAAATATCAACTTTTCCTTCGGTGCTTTCCCAAATTTCTATGGCTGTAGTTTCACGGTGCACCTGAGGGTTTGCCTTATTTTTGAATTGTTGCAGCATAAAAGCATTGGGATCTTTGGACACGAGCTCTTCGGCTTTGCTGATGGCACCGCGCATCCCTTCAGTTCCCGGAGTCAAAACAAGCTCGGCACCAAGAGCGGAAAGCATTTTGCGCCGTTCAGCCGACATGGTATCAGGCATGGTGAGAATAAGTTTGTATCCTTTGGCTGCTGCAACAAAGGCAAGAGCGATACCGGTGTTTCCTGAAGTTGGTTCAATCAGTATATTTTTTGCCGGATCGATTTTTCCTTCTTGCTCGGCGGCTTTGATCATGGCACTGCCGATTCTGTCTTTGACCGAACCGAGTGGATTCATCGATTCCATCTTAACCGCAATGGTGGCAGACAAGCCTCTGGTCAACTTATTTATTTTGATGACTGGAGTTTTACCGATGGCGCCGGTCAGGTCATTTTTCAAGGTCATTACTGTTGGACTCCCGAGTTGCCGTTGTTCGGGCTCTTTTCGGTTGATTCTGAGTTCACGCCGTCTGAAGCCAATTTTTTCACAGGATTGTTGGCTTCAAGCTCGGCCAGTTGTTTTTCACCTATTTCTTTGA
>CAZEQP010000737.1:0-2406 GCA_964514345.1 uncultured Candidatus Obscuribacterales bacterium | reverse complement strand
TCGCCGAGCACTATTTTGCAAACGGGGTTCGTAAGGTTGAATCCTCGTCAGGAATTGTGCGTATAGAGGACCCTTCCACTAACCGCTGGAAGGAATATGGAAATGACGGATTGATCCGCTGGAATTTTCATAATGAAACTTCCCGGGAATCCGGTCATATCAGTGTAGAACATGCAGATGGCAGGGTCGAAACCCAATTTAACTACAAGCCCGGGCAGACAGGACCTGTAAGCGAAATTAGATATCAATCGGGAGTGGTTGAAAAAAGATTTGCCGATTACGTATCGTACGAAATTGTTTCAGAACCTGCGTTCAAACTGACAGAGAAGCAGCCTTTATCCGCGTCTGAAATACAAAATCTGGAAAGAAGAGCCTGGCATTCAAATAGTTTGCTGGGGGATAATCCTGAGCATGTGGACCTCTGGCTCTCGATTAAGAATGAAATTCATAACTCTTCTGATGTGGACTTGAGTATTCTGCCGCCACCTGGTTTCAATCATGGTGTATATAATCCGGCATTTAATGAGTTGAATGCCGCTCTACGTTATCTAAGGCACAAAGACAATCAGACTTTTGGAATAGATGGCGGATTTGATTCATATGGTTATTACTCCAACGGCTTGACAGGCGTAATAAACAATTATGGCTGGGGAGTAATGACACCGCGGGCGGCACAGCTGGCAGCTGAAGTTATTGGAGAAAGTGGTTTCATCGACTATGGTGCCGGAAGCGGATTTTCCAGCCGCGTTCTAAATGCGCACATACATCATTCACTTTCCCGCAGGGGAGTGAATGTTCCGGAGAACAAAACATTTGGTGTCGCTTATGACAGAGATCGAGCCGGCAAGCATTATGCAGTTAATAGAGGTGGATTGGATGTCATATCTAAACATAAAGACAAAACTTTATTCCTGAGTTGGCCTTATGAATTCGCCCACGATGCTTTGAAAGCCTATGAAAAGGCCGGCGGACAGAATCTTGTATTTGTTGGTGCCACCAAAAATATGGTGGCAAGTGACGAATTTTGGTCTGCCATAGCTCAAGGATGGGAATTGCAACACAAGCTTCCAATGCCCTCTGTGGTGGAAGGAAAGCCGGACTCATTCATGGCTATTTACAAGCGCAAGTCTGTTGATTCAAAGGAAACGGCTGACCGGGGAAACAAAAGAACAACACAGGCGCAGGAGCGAAGCAGTAGCAGTACTCAGGCTTCGCCTGCTGCAGAAAGTAATCAGCAGTCATCCACTGCAAATGCTAAAGCACCGCCGAAAATAGTCAACGAATGGTTGAAATACACACAACAGCGCAGATTCAACTCATTCAAAGATCTAAATGAATTTGCACTCAAACGCGAAAATTTGCTTGAGCTTCTGGTTGATTTAACGCATCCTGAGCGCGGACCTGAATTACAAAATAAACTTTTCGGGTTTGCCGGATTGCCTGAAGGGCTTGAGGCTGTCAGAGACGAGTTGCTCAGCTCGCAAGCAAAAGCGACTGACTGGGTGCGCCGCTTCCGGAGACCCGAGCTGGATCCGGAAGCGCTTGATCTAATGAATAAACTGGTTGATGAAAACACCAGAGAGTCGGCATCACAAATTTTGTTTGGAGAAGCAGCACCATTATCGGTGCACCTGGCGTTGCCCGGCTTTGACGGCTCACCACTCAGTATTGAAAGAATGCGTGAGGGCATAATACAAAGTTTGTGGCTGCCACATCACCGGGCTCTTGCTGTTCAAATAAGCAATGTCTCTTATAAAATTCGCAAACAAATGGGCTGGGAACTTGTCGATTTTGGCAATAGTGAAACAGGTGTTTATCACCCTGAGCGAAATCGACTTGCCAGATATTTAATTCATCTTGAAGGACAGGAAGACAAAAGAATACCTGAAGGGAACAGCATTTCCTTTGCGCTGAAACGAGATACTGAAAATTCTAGCAGTGGAACACTAGTATATTCAGGGACAGAGCCTGAAGTCAGAATAACTGCCATGAGAAATGGTGACACTTTCATCAGCAATATGCTGGATGGATATCAAACCATAATTAACAGATCCGGTCAGGAAATAAATGTTGATGAATTCACCGGTCTGCATCCAGGCGATGTGGTTGTTACAAGAAAATTGAGCAATACGGGCGCAGTGGAATCTGAAGTCGCTTTTACCTGGCTGGAAAGAAGAACCAGCGAATTTTATCCTGCCGCCGACGGTCTTTCAAAATATTATCTGATTTCAGAGTCCACCGGACAGAGGCTTAATTTCAAACAGAATCTGCGCACAGTAGGAATAGTCAATGAACAGTTTGAAATTGGCCACGACCATTCAGGTCCCATTATTGAGCATGTTGTTGATGGTCGAGATCTATATATAAATGATCGGCTTGTCAGTGACCGGCCGGCAAGGCTGAACG
>CAZEQP010000736.1:0-2408 GCA_964514345.1 uncultured Candidatus Obscuribacterales bacterium | reverse complement strand
TGGCTAAATTTGTGGGATTGGTGCCCGGAGACATTAAACATCCGCTTCCCAACCAGGCCGTCAGGCAGGGAAAACCGGAAACAGTAACTTGTACCACTGAAGCTACGGTAAAGCCCTTTCTGTCACTACCATTCTTGTTTCCGGTGCCCGGAATCAATCAACCGGTGGTGTTGAAGGTAACAAGCAATCGACTGCAGGAAGAAGAGGGTAAGAACTAATTAGAAAGCACGAGGTCTTGCTTTGAGAAGAAAAAACGGCGCCAGCATGGTTGAAGTGATAGTAGGCTTATTTATTATCATTCCTATGTTCCTTTGCATAATCGATCTTTCCGCCATTGTGGTTGGACAGATAGTAAACGATGCAATGGCAAAACGTGCTGCCAGAGCCGCTGCCCACCAGGATAATGCCGGCGCGGCTCAAACTGCGGCTCAAAGCGTGGTCGCTGCTTACGAGCCAAACGGGATTGTTACTTCAATTGCAGTTGAGAAGATAGAATTCGATCAAGGCAAAAGCGGAAAAGTATCGGTTGAAACTAAGACCATAATAAATATACCGGCACCGATACCGATAGTTTCTATTTTTCAAAACGGCAGAGCGATGCACGCAAAAGCAACAGAACCAATCGTGATGCTTACTGCGAACCCTTGAACAATGACCATAACCATGTTTTGAACTTTGCAGCAACATCGTTGTCTGCATTGCCCATCTTTTGCATCAACCTGGACAAGCTGGTTGCTATTTCCTGGTTGTATGGAGCAAGAGAGTTGGCAAGTTTATACAACTCGCAAGCTTTATTAAAATCTCGATGAATCGTTTCTTCATCTTTTCCCCAGCGATAAAGTCCTCGCGCAAGCACGGGAGCAAATTCATTATTCAAATTTTTACTTTCAGCTACTCCAAGCTGATATTGGATAATTGCCTCTTCATTGTGGTTGATTCGATCATAAATATCGCCAATAGTAAAGCGAAAGAAGGCTCTGCTTGCAGGCGACGCGAGTTTGAATGCAAAAGCATCCACAATCGCTTTCCTTTCTGCTTCAGGCAAAGCTTTCATAGCTGATTCAAGGTATTTCTTTGCGTCGTTAAACCTGTACTGATTGTCTCTGTAACACATTGCCGCTGCAATTGAGGCAAGCAAGGCTTTATCATTTTCATTCTTTCTCAAGTTGTGTCTGGCAATAACTAAAGAAACCCCTTCGTGACAGGGATCTATTTCATAGACTTTCTGGAAAGACTGGAAGCTTGCATCCGGTTTGTTTTGCAAATGAAGTATTTTTCCTTTCAGCAAATTCGCTTCTTTATCATTCGGATTTTTTTTTATACCTTGTTCAACGGCTGCCAGTGCTTGATCCAGTCTACCCTGGCGCAGACGAGCTTCCGCTACAATCACACTTACTTCCGACAGAGCATTTGGTGCATTGGTGGCAGTGTCATAGACGCGTTCGGCCAGGCGGTAGTGCCCGCCACTTTCAAGAAGTGTAGCCAATTTCACCAGAGACTTGGAATCGTTCTTAAGCAGTCGCAAGCACTCAGTCAATTCTTTGCTTGCTTCTTCAGTATCATGAACTTTGAGCAAGCTGATCAGACGGTGGAAACGAGCCGAAAGAAAGTTCGGATTTAAATTTGCACTTCTGGTATACGAATCTATAGCCAGACTTTCATAACCGGTTTGTTCAAGATAACGCCCGAGTAAATATACAAGTTCCGCGCTGTCCGGATACTTAGCAATGAGTTTTTGCAGCTCAGGCAAATCAGTGCTGGCAAAAGTCAGTGATTCAGCTTTTTTTATGAGCAAATCGTATTTGGGTTCGTCAGTTGTTGAAATTGAAAAAGCCGGCAAGATACCGATTTGAAGCAGTAAGAGGCTCAGGACTATTTTTTTTTGCATTATCTTAGCGGGCTACCTTGCAACTCAATTTGAAATCGGTCAAAAATCCGCGGACCCTGCAGTCAGTGGCAGTGACAGTAATCGAACTTTGTCCCTTTGAGGCTTCGTATACGCGACCGCCTGTGCTGTTTTGCGGGACTCTGCGTCCCATCCACTTGTATGCTTTTAGTGCTTCTTCGTACCAGGCTATAACCGTATCTGGTGCCTCTCTGGCTCGGTATTGCAATGATACAGTGGGACCGCCTCGTTTATTCGGATACATCAGTCCGCTTATAAATTGCGCTTGACCTGAATACTGGGGAACATCAGGAAGGGTGATCGGCGTTTTCAATAACTGCCAGAATGCTTGACCCTGACCACCGCTATCAGCATGCTGAGCCATCACTACGTAAGCTGAAGACAAAAATAAGCAGCTTAGAACAAGTGCAGCACAGATGGAAAATTTTCGCTTCAACATTTTGGATTCCGTAAGTTAGACCACTCTATCAACATGGGCAACACAAAGTCCCCCCACCACTAG
>CAZEQP010000735.1:0-2411 GCA_964514345.1 uncultured Candidatus Obscuribacterales bacterium | reverse complement strand
CTGTAAATCTGCAATTTGCCACCGGGCTTAACTTTTCGTTCAGAATTATCGCAACATTTGCAACAAACTTGCAACATTTCGGCTTGTTCACTGCATTATCGCGACTTGTATTTACTCTGACGTTGATATATCTAGCATGTTCCGGGCGTATAAAAGCCCGTCGCAAATCGGGTATCATCTAGTTATCCGGCATCAATATATTGAATAGGGACTGTATAAGCGCGGGAGTGGCTCATGAAAACAGCTAAAAGTTATCAAGATTGTCTGTTTTCAAGGATTCTGGGACTGATAATTCTATCGTCGCTTGCTTATCCAACAGTGCAAGCGGGAGCTGTCTGGGCTCAATTCAAAAGCTATTCAACCAGCACTTCCACAGGGAAGTCCGCTTCAAGTTATTCGACTACATCTAATACAGGGTCCGGCTCGGGCTCAAACAGATCTAGTTTTGGGTCGTATCAAAGACAGGGCGGTGGAAACTCATCCGGATTTGGCTCGTATCAAAAGCCGGGACAGAGCGCCTCAGGTGGTTTCGGCACTTATCAACGCCCATCAGGCGGTTCTACTGGATTCGGTAATCAGGGAGTAAATCCTAATTTTGGCGGCACCAGAGTAAATCCGCAGGGATTCGGTCATGGACAGGCTAAAGGAGCCGGTCATGCCGTTTCTCCCGGTGGTGTTTATTCTGAATTTAAAAGTCCGCACGGTGTCATTCGCTGGCTTTCCGGTCAAATGCCTTTGAAAATCTGGGTTTCAAACGGTCTGGCTCTGGATTACATAATGGATCCCAAATTAGGCGCACCAGTAGCCAATGTGGATAATCTGGCCGCGTGGCCTGATCTGGTGGCAAATCTTATCGCGGATCCTCGCAAACTGCATAAGTTGCCTGCTGCTAAAGGCTATGACCCGGCTCATCGTGCCGCTGCTCTGCAGGGGATAAATTCGTGGAAACGTTTTGAAAGCGAAGGATTGTTTTCATACCAGATAACAAATGAACCTCAAGAAGCAGACATTCATGTTTTCTTCGTCAATCATTTTGTCAACAATTTAGCGATGGCTCTGTTTGCCAATGACATTCGGGGATACACAGCCAAACGCAGTTTTCCCTATCAGGCAGTAGTGTCTAAAAAGAAAATTCCGTTCAGACCTGTTGTTATTGTGTTGCGCTGTACAGATAAAGCAGGCAATCCCATCGCTATCCCAAAAATGCAAGCCGCCGCCGCGCACGAAATGGGTCATGCTCTGGGTATTGAAGGACACAGTCCCAATTCAGGCGATTTGATGAGTATCTATTACGGTAATGGCACAGTGTCTGCCGGTGATGCCGCCACAATAAGATACTTGTATGGACTGACACCTGATCTGGTGCCATGAGTTTGACTGAAAAACTAAATCTGGCAAAGGAAGGTCCCTGTGCCGTCAAAACATTGTCGCAAGTTTTGTTCGATGAAAAGCGCGGCAAAGAGCTTGAAATAGCGATAAGTTATCCTGATACAAAAGAAAAAAATCTTCCTTATATATTATTCTCGCATGGTGCATACGGCTCTAAGGAAGGATACAGACCGCTTGTAAAACACTGGGTTTCGCACGGTTATGTTTGTATCCAGCCGACTCATGAAGACAGCCTGCGTTATTTCATCAAAGAAAGACGGGCCGGCTTGAGCGGTCAATCTGGCGAAAGTGAAAGTCAGTTCGGTAAAAGTCTGGATAAGCTTGAAGACGACTATGCGCGCTGGCAGGACATATCTTTCAAAAAATGGCGCGAGCGTCCGCGTGATGTGAAATTTGTGCTTGATTCGCTTGAAACTATTTTGAAAAACGCTCCTGAAGTTTCGATTGATATTGCAAATCTCGGTATCGGCGGTCACAGTTTCGGAGCGCACACCACCCAGCTTTTGGGCGGAACAATCGTGGGGGATAAAAACATCGGCTATACACGCGAGTTTCGCGATGATAGAGCCAGAGCCTTTATTGCCATGTCACCTCAAGGAAGAGGCGCGCGTTTTGAAGACGTGGCCATATTTGACGATAACGCCTGGAGCGAATTCGAGCGTCCGATGCTCAGTTTGACCGGAACCAATGATGTGGTCTCTGATACTCAGAATCATATCTGGAGAACTGACGCATTTAACTTGAGTCAGAACAACAAATATCTGGGCATCATTGACGGTGGCTATCACGGATTCGGCGGCATTGTGGGAAAAAGATTCCCCGGCGCAGGTCCCGACAATGAAGAACACGCAGACTACACTAAAGCACTCAGTCTTGCTTTCTGGAATGCATTTCTAAAAGATGATGCTCAATGCAAAAAATATCTGGATCAATGCCAGATAGAAAAAGACACGCAAGGGGCGGTCGAATTCAAATCTAAATAACGGACAATTCGATGATGTGGGCTGTGGGTGGACAGTTCA
>CAZEQP010000734.1:0-2413 GCA_964514345.1 uncultured Candidatus Obscuribacterales bacterium | reverse complement strand
GAACGCTGGTCTTCGTGGCCGGCGGAATCTGTTTTGGTCAGCTTTCGTTCCTGCTCATTTTCTTTTCAATCGCACTCGGCTTTTTCCAAGGCTTGGTCTGGTGGCAACTGAAAATCGCCAACCAGTGAAACAACGAAAGGAAGAATAATGACCGACAAAGCACTGGGCCTTCTTGCCAGTACCTTTTGCGGAGCCTTGATCGGCCTCGCTCTAGCGTATGTGGCATTTGCTTCTGTTTCTGCGGAACACGCCGACGAAGCCTCACTGGCTGCTTTCGGCATTCTGGGCTCGCTCCTCTTCGGCGTGGCAGGACTTGCTGCCGGCATTGCCGTGGCCTCGTGCCGCGCACTGTTCGGCTCAAGCTTCCTGGCTTCTGCCGTAGTCGGCGCTCTGGGATGCGGAACCGTCCTGGTTTTGATTGGTTCCATGTTCGGAATCAATTCGGCTAATGCCGTGGGAATCCTGGTCGTGTTCGGCATATCCTGCTTGCCCGGACTGGCTTTCCAGGCATCGTGCCGCATCAGGCAGCACTACAGCGGTCGTAACTAACGACCGGCAAGCTTTGAGGGGAGGCGCCGTCTTCATGACAGTTAAAGTCATGGGACGGCGTTTCCTTCAGCTTGCTTTTTGCCGAGGCATTACTATCAAAAATAGTAAAGCGAGGGAAAAACCAGAATATTGGAAATACTATGGAAAAGAGAACTGCCGTCCAGGCAGCCCTCTTGCCACATTCTTGCCACATTATTTCGGCCGGCTTTATCCAAAAGCCAGAAGTCTTGGATCAACCCTGACTACGGCATTACCCTCCGTCACGATTGTTCCGTCCTGGTTTGTGCACCAGGTGTTGAGCCTGATGTCCCCCAGGGTCATATTGATGAAACATTCCACTTCGGCGTAAGCTGTGATTTCATCACCTGTGCTGACCGCAAATTTGAAAGAGCTGGTCTGGCTCAGGCAGCAAGTAGGCTGTCTTTCAGTCTGGGGAAGCTCTTTGCCCAGAACGGCAGAGATGAGAGTGCTCACAAGAGCACTTTGAACCATGCTTTCACCGGTCATCTCTGCTAATGCAGCGACAAGCTCCTGCGAAATTCGCTCAGCTGGACGCGAGAATTTATCGCCGCACTTTATTTCGGTGATACCATTGCGCATTCGTATTCCCTTCTCTCTTGTTTGAACCTGACTTCCGTTTCCCGCCACTAAAAGGCAGAGAAAACGTTTTTCAGATGCGTAAAACAAGCTTTGGTTGAGAGTTTTGAAATCAAAGTAGAGAATGAAGGATGATCTGACTATATCAACCAGAAATAAGTTTCAAAAGCCTTTTAAGATGTGGATATTTTAGACTCAATATAAACGAAGACATGAAAAATCAAACTCTGTTCTGAAAACGGTTTACTTTCAAGGCGTAGAATTTAGTTAGCGTGGTTAGCAAAGTATTCAACATTGATTTACAGAATTAGCAGTGGTTGAAAGCTGTATGCGTCAGACTGGTTCTGCCTGTGTGCTGTCATAAAGTGAAATGTGGAAAATGGACGTCCCGGGCTGCTTGTTAATCAATAGCATAAGCCGGGGTATAACCCTGACAGTCCAATAGCTGTATGTGGCAGGCAGAAGCAAGGAGAATAAATTGGACCTGGCATTGCAAATTGAAGCAAATGAAGATATTCCTTTATTTCGCCGTCTGGCCGGTGCCATAAGGGAAGCCATTTTAGGACAAAGGCTGAGAGCTGGTGAGAAAATGCCGTCCACGCCTGAGCTGGCAGATACTCTGTCTATTTCCAGAGCCACAGTAGTGAAGACTTACAAAGCCCTCATAAGCGAGGGTTATTTGGAAGCCATCGCTGGTAGTGGCACATACGTCAGCCGCCGCCTGGCACTGCAGGAAAATCCCTCCCAGGAACTGGAAACAAAAATGGAGCCGGATGTTTCTCTGGATCATTTTTCCAGTTATGCCAAACGTATTCTCACAGTTAATTTCAATGAACCGACTTTAGCCGGATTGCCCGACTTGAATTATGGTTCGCCTCCCATCGACTTGTTGCCGCGCGAACAATGGAGAGAAATGCTGGCAAAATACTGCCGAATAAAGCCAGCCAATCAATTTGAATTCGCGAGTGAAATATTCGGTTATCGACCCTTGCGTATTGCCATTTCCAACTTTTTGTCTCGCACCAAAGGTGTTCGCTGCACTCCGGATCAAGTGATCTTGTTTGAAGGGGCTCATGCTTTTGCTCATATTGCCCGACTTTTGATTGAACCGGGTGATGTCGCCATTGTGGAGAATCCGGGCTATCTGGGAGCCAGAGAAAATCTTCTGGCTGAAGGAGCCCAGCTAGTTCCCATCGATGTAGACGAAGAAGGGCTTATGGTCGAGCAACTGAGAAAAAAGCGATTGAAAGCCAAACTTTGTTATGTC